>PWIZ01000071.1 GCA_003560175.1 Halomonas sp.
CATGATGTATTTGTTGGTCACCAAAGTACCAAAAATCTAATATCATAAAATGTTCTTTAAAAACATATGCTTGACAAATCTAGTTGAATACAAATACTTCTATTCTATCTTTTCATGAAAAACTCTCATGCAAAACTGCGGATCACCGGGTAGGAGCAGGAGGGCCAGGGGCGGGTGCGTACCGTCGCGGGCATTGGCTTCGATGCCAAGGCGCTGTTCGCCGCGCTTGGCTATGCAGTGCGCTTCGATGGCCAGGGTTTGGCCTGGTTTCACCCGGTGAGGCGATGCGACGGCAGGTGTTCGAATACATTGCGGCGATAGCCAGTTGGAAACTGGCCCCAAGGCCCCGACCGATTCGAAGCCTGATATTTACGGCACGAAGTGAATGAGCCTGTTCATACTGTTGCGACAGGTGATTTTATCAACTTATTGAAATATATATGAAATATTGAGATTCTTTACCCGCTGTAAGTTTCTTTCCTCTCGCCTCGAGGGAGTTTTTACGCTCAATGGCCTCACTCTGCTTTGGTGACGATGCAGTTACAAAGTGATAGTTTTATGTCATTTATGGGTTGGGCGTTGCGGAGAGGAAGGTCATGTTAAGACGTGCTGGGGTTACCGTTGGGATGCTGCTCAATTCTTGGCTGGGGCTGAAACTGCGAAAGGTCAGGCACACCTGGCTGGCGGCAGGGTTCCGGCCCGATCCGGAAAAGATCATCTGGATCGATCCTGCCGATGTTCGCCGCAAGGTGGATGAAGCCGAGGCCTTTGCCGGGCCCATTCTGATCGGCAGCGTGAAGGGGGGGGATTGGGACGTCAATGCGTACTCTTTGGATGACAATGTCAAGGCCGAGGCGATACGCCTCCACTTCGATGAAGGGGTGCCGTGGGAAGCCACTCCCCTGTTTGCAAGGTACGAGAAACAGTTGCTTCGCCAGGGTAGGGCCTGCGGTGGATATCGCTCCCTTGGCGAAATCGCCGCCTACTACACGACCCATTTTGATCCCCTATTCGAGGAGCTCAGGACGAATGGGTTTGACCCTCACAAGGGGACGCTGGAGCTGCATATAGGCAGGGATGGGGAATTGATGGGGACCTATGATGGCAACCATCGACTGGCGATGGCCAAGGTGCTGGGAATCCGGCAGGCGCCTGCCAGGGTATGGGTCCGGCACCCCCACTGGGTCGCGTTCATGGCCAAGCTGAAGCAGCACCCCGAGAAGGCAAAGAGCAATTGGAATCACCCGGATCTTCGGGAAGTGCTGCCTCGGCCTCTCAATGTCTGATCAGCGTTGACGATCACGGGGCTCTTGGAGCCTCGATAGAAGCACACGCCAATTACCGAATAAATTCGGCAATTGGCGTGTGCTTGGCGTGTGCTTCTATCTCGCGATGAATCACAGGCCGATACTATGAATCACGGGCCTACACTCGTGGCGGGGTAAATCACGGGCCTACCTCGCCTCGCGCAATAAGCCACGCCTCCGGCCAGCCAGCTTGCCTAGCGAAATAGTCGTCGGTAGACGTTCCGAATCCTCAGCTCGGCCGAGTAGGACATGACGAGGAAGAGCTGCCGCTTGGCCTTCATGACGCCCATTCTGATCAGGTGTTGCTTGCCGCTTCTGGCTACCGAGAGGGCGCCGGGCCGGCAGATCTCACCGTCATCCAGGCAGAGGACGGGTTTTCCCGTCAGCGCCGCGATCCGGGCGGCCATGGGCCGTTCCTTTTCGATGAAGAGCCTCGCCGCCGACGCCTGGTAGCGGTCGGCCTTGTGGCGGGCGCACTGCTCGAGGCTCCCGTTGTCGTCACCGGCCGTGTCGTCGCGCATTGCCAGGCGCGCGTAGTCGATGCCGTGCTTTGCCAGCCACTGTTCCGTCTGTTCCCGGTAGCGTTCCGGTCGCGCGGTGACGATGCACTCGATCTGGTAGGTGGGCAGGACGAGGGGGAGTGCTTCGGCCAGGTAGTCCCGGTAGCGCTGCTCATCCGTGAGCGCGTCGCCGCTGGGCGCCTGGCAGAGCACGCCATCGAGCTCCATGCAGGTACTGTTCATCACTGGTTGATGGAATAGGTTCCACTGATAGATTCGGGGGCCGGGCACCGCCTCGAAGTAGATGTCGATGTACTTCTGTCGGATCTTCTCGACATAGACGGCCAGGCTCGTCACCTTATGCGGGGTCTGTTGCTGAATGGCGTCGACCGCTTCCTGCATGGAGTTTCCGGTCTTGAGGCTGTCATCCACCAGCAACACTTTCTGGGCATCCCAGGCGGTATCGAGCGAAGACATGCTCTTCCGGGTGCTGCCCTTGCCGATCTTGGCATTTTTCAGAAAGGAGTTCAGGTCGGTGCAGTGTATGTTCAGCAGCAGGGCGATCATGTAGGCCGGTATCATGCCGCTGCGGGGGATGCCCACCACGAGATCATAGCCGACGCCTTGTAGCTGGTGGATGTTGTTGTATATGTCGTCGGCTAAGTTCTTGTAGGATTTAAAATTCATCTGTTTATCCTTGATTTCAGCATTGCATCGAGTGCAATGGGTGAAATTCTAGCGCAGTTATCGTCTGGGGTTAGGTAAGCAGTCTCCTGTTCTCTGCGTGACTAATCTCGGCTTGATGGCATGCCTGGTCGTCGGACAGACTGCGAGAATTAGTTTTGTCATTATAGTCTCTATTGTCGTATTACCTTCCTTGGTATGAGTGATTTAATGCATGAAGAGAATGCGGGAAAGATCGTGCCTCACCTCACCATCACTCAGGTGACATTATGGCGACTCGTTGGTGACATAGTGGCTATTTAAAGCGAATGCTGCAACCTATGACTGTCCCCCTGTCGTGGGGAAGGGCGCGCTAGTCTGGCCGATGGATTGCCGGCACAGCCAGCCTCGCACAGTGCACCTCCTGCATAAAAATAACCCCCCGTCTGCATAAAAATAACCCCCCGTCGGATCGCGTCCGGCGGGGGGGCTTCGATGGGGGGCTTCGATGATGTCACCAATGGCAATGCCATCAGCATGAGGCGCGCGGCGCGACGCCTACCGCTCGCTGAGTTCCAGCTCGCCGCCGAACAGGCTCTCCACCTCAGGCGCGGCGGGGGTGGGGGCCTCGTCGGCGGGGTGCAGCAGCGAGACGATCAGGCCGTTGGGCTGCTCCACCAGTTCGCGTAGCCGGGCGTAGTCCACCGGGGGCTTCGCGTCGCCGAAGGCCTTGGACACCGTCTCGATGGCGTTGAGCAGTGGCTCGAAGCTGCCCTCGTTCTCCTCCAGCAGCGGGAAGGACTGGGCGTAGAGCACGCCGTCGTCGGACCAGCCGGCCTTGAAGGGCTGGTCGATGATGTTGACCCGGGTGCCGCTGGGGACCCGCTCATAGAGCGACTCGATGTCTTCCGGGAACATGCGGATGCAGCCGCGGCTGGCGCGCATGCCCACGCCGTCGGGACGGTTGGTGCCGTGGATCAGGTAGCTGGGGAGGCCCAGCAGGATGGCGTGGCGGCCCAGCGGGTTGTCGGGGCCGGGGGGCACCACCGCGGGAACCGGCTCGCCGCGGGCGGCGGCTTCGGCGCGCATGGAGCGGGGCGGCGACCAGGCCGGGTCTTTCACCTTTACGGTGGTGCGGGTCACGCCCACCGGGGTGCCGAAGCCGTCCCGGCCCACGCTGATCGGGTAGGTCTCCACGACCCCCGGTGCGGAGTAGTAGTAGAGCCGCATTTCGGAGAGGTTGATGACGATGCCCTCGCGCGGAGCGTCCGGCAGGATGTGCCGGTCGGGAATCGTGACCTCGGTGCCTTCGAAGGGTGCCCAGATGCTGATGTCGGGGTTGGCCATGCGCATGGCCTCATAGCCCACGTTGTGGGTACGGCCCAGGTCGATCAGGGTGTCACCCTCCTGGACGGTGACCGTGTAGTTCTCGCCGATCACATTACCGGACTCGGGCAGCGGAAAATGGCCTCGCTGCTTGTCCTGCTCCTCGGCCAGGGCGCCGGTGGTGAGCAGGGCGGAGAGGCCCAGGATGATGGCGCCGCGGACGGTGCGCCTAGCCAGTGTTGCGGAGTTCATCAACGTTATTCGTCTCGTGCGGTGCGCCGACCGGAGGGTCGACGTCGTCCTTCGTCAAGGGCGACGGGCGATCCCTGCCCGGCGCCGTGGGTATCGGCTGCGATGAAACGCCTTGGCAACAGTATAGAGTGCCCGGCGCGCTTAGCGCAGGGTCCTCGCTCCTCGTCGCTGTCAAGCCGCCTCGACCTTGCGGTTAAGCACCTCGAGCAGCTGCTCCACGGCCTGGAAGCGGGCCTCTTCGTTGTCCATGCTCGCCTCGAAGCGCAGGGTGTCGGCGCCGTCGAGCCGGTAGCGCGATGGCTCGCGCTGGATCAGGTCCACCAGGGTCAGCGGGTCGACCCGGGTGTGGCCGCCGAAGATCACCCGGCCGCGTTCGGGGCCCGCCTCCAGCTTGACGATGCCCAGGCGCTCGGCGCGCAGGCGCAGCTTGGTCTGGCGCAGCAGGGTCTTGACCGACGCCGGCAACAGGCCGAAGCGGTCGATCATCTCCACCCGAAGCTCCTTGAGGGCCGCCTCGTCGGCGGCGCTGGAGATGCGCTTGTACATTACCAGGCGCTGCTGGACGTCATGCAGGTAGTCGTCGGGGATCAGCGCCGGCAGGTTGAGGCTGACTTCCACGCCCTCGTCCAGCGGTGACTCGATGTTGGGCGTCTTGCCGGCGCGAATCGCCTCCACTGCGCGGTCCAGCATCTGCATGTAGAGGCCGTAGCCGATCGCCTCCATCTGGCCGCTCTGCTCCTCGCCGAGCAGCTCGCCGGCGCCACGGATCTCCATGTCGTGGCTGGCCAGGGTGAAGCCGGCCCCCAGCGCTTCGGCGCCGGCGATGGCGTCCAGGCGCTTGATGGCATCCTGGGTCATGACCCTGGGCGGCGGCGTCAGCAGGTAGGCGTAGGCCTGGTGGTGGCTGCGCCCGACGCGGCCGCGCAGCTGATGCAGCTGGGCCAGGCCGAACTTGTCGGCGCGCTCGATCAGGATGGTGTTGGCACTGGGCACGTCGATGCCGGTCTCGATGATGGTGGAGCAGACCAGCACGTTGAAGCGCTTGTGGTAGAAGTCCGACATGATGCGCTCGAGTGCCCGTTCCGGCAGCTGGCCATGGGCGACGCCGACCCGCGCATCGGGGACCAGTTCGCGCACCGTCTCGGCGGCGATCTCGATGGTCTTGACCTCGTTGTGGAGGAAGTAGACCTGGCCGCCACGGAGGATCTCACGCAGGATCGCCTCCTTGATGATCGGCTCCTCGCGGCGCTGCACGAAGGTCTTGACCGACAGGCGTCGCGCCGGGGGCGTGGCGATAATGGAGAGGTCGCGGATGCCGCTCATCGCCATGTTCAGGGTGCGCGGAATCGGCGTGGCGGTCATGGTGAGGATATCCACCTCGGCGCGCAGGCTCTTGAGGCGCTCCTTCTGGGCCACGCCGAAGCGGTGCTCCTCGTCGATGATCAGCAGGCCCATCTTGGGGAGCTTCATGGATTTGGAGAGCAGCTTGTGGGTGCCGATGACGATGTCCGCCCGGCCCTCCTCGATGCGGTCCATGGCGGCCGCCTGGCCCTTGCCGGCGGTGAAGCGCGACACCAGCTCGATGTGTACCGCGGTATCGGCGAAGCGGTCGCGGAAGTTCTCGAAATGCTGGCGGGCGAGCAGGGTGGTCGGCACCAGGACCACCACCTGGCGCCCGGAGTGCACCGCCAGGAAGGCGGCGCGCATGGCCACCTCGGTCTTGCCGAAGCCCACGTCGCCACACACCACTCGGTCCATGGGGCGCGGCGCGGTCATGTCCTCGATCACCGCATGGATGGCGGCGCGCTGGTCCGGGGTCTCCTCGAAGGGGAAGCCGGCGGCGAAACGGGTGTACTCGGCGTCGGGGGGCGTGCAGGCGAAGCCCACGCGGGCCTCCCGGCGGGCGTAGATGTCCAGCAGTTCGGCGGCGGTGTCGCGGATCTTCTCCGCGGCCTTCCGGCGGGCCTTCGCCCACTGGTCGGAGCCGAGGCGATGCAGCGGGGCGAGTTCGTCGTCGGCACCGGCATAGCGCGATATCAGGTGCAGGCTCTCCACCGGCACATAGAGGCGGGCGCCCTCAGCGTACTCCAGGGTCACGAACTCCGCGGCCTGGCCGCCGGCCTCGATCGCCTCCAGGCCCGTGTAGCGACCCACGCCGTGGGTCTGGTGGACCACCGGCGAGCCGGGGCGCAGCTCCGAGAGGTGGCGAATGGCCAGCTCGTCGGCGTCGGTGGCCTTCTCCCGGCGCCGGGTCTGACGCACCACCTCGCCGTAGAGTTCCGATTCGCTGATCACCGCCAGGTCGGGGTCGGTCAGCCACAGGCCGGCCTCGAGCTCCCCCTCGGTGATCGCCATGGCGCTGTCGCTGGCGAGAAAGTCGGCGAAGTCTGCCACGTGGGGCAGGCTGAGGCGCAGCGGCGCCAGGACCTCCTCCAGGGCCTCGCGGCGCCCGCGGGATTCCGCCACGAACAGAACGCGAGCCGCGGCGTGGTGCTCGAGAAAGCGGGTCAGCGCCGCCAGGGGCTCCTTGCCTCGGGCATTGATGCCGACCTCGGGCGGGGCCTGGCTGGCCGGGGTGAGGGCGTGGCGATGCTCGGCATCCGCGGTGAGCGCTACCCGGGGATGGCGCTTGATAGCGGCAAATACCTCGGCCACCGGCACGAAGGCGCGGTGGGGCGGCAGCAGCGGTCGCGCCGGGTCGACGCCCAGGTTCTCGAAGCGACCCTCGATGGCCGACCAGTGGTGCTCGGCGGCGCCGTGCACGTCGGGCAGCAGGGCGACTCGGGTGCCCTCGGCCAGGTGCTCGAAGAGCGTCGCGGTCTCTTCGAAGAAGAGCGGCAGGTACTGCTCCAGGCCCGGCGAGGGGATGCCCTTGAGGGCGTCGACGTAGAGCGGGCACTGGCGCGGGTCGACGTCGAAGAGCGTCTCGAAGCCTTCGCGGAAGCAGGCGATGGCGCTGCGCGACAGCGAATATTCGTGGGCCGGCAGCAGGTCGACGCGCTCGACCTTGTCCTGGCTGCGCTGGGTGTCCGGGTCGAAGCGGCGCAGGGTGTCGATCTCGTCATCGAACAGGTCGATGCGCAGCGGGGCATCGGTACCCATGGGGAAGAGGTCGATGATGGCGCCGCGCAGCGCATACTCGCCGGGTTCAAAGACCGTCTCCACCGCCCGATAGCCGGCCCGGGAGAGTGCTTCCCGGAAGCGTTCGCGATCGAGCCGCTGGCCCACCTCCAGGGTGAGCACCCGTCCGGCGATGTACTCCACCGGCGGCAGGCGCTGCATCAGGGTGTTGATCGGCACCAGCACGATGCCATGCTCGCCGTCCTGCAGGCGACGCAGGGTGCGCAGTCGCGCCGAGACGATGTCCTGGTGGGGGGAGAAGCTGTCGTAGGGCAGGGTTTCCCAGTCCGGGAAGGGCAGTACCGGCACCCGGCTGTAGAAGGCCAGCTCGCTCTCCAGGCGGAGCGCCTGGGCGGTGTCGGCGGTGATCACCAGCAGCGGGGCATCCTCGGCCAGGCGCGCCAGGGCCAGGGCGGCGGCGCTCCCCTGGGGAGCCTGCCAGTAAAGAGTGTCGCGCACGCCTTCGGGGCGCGGCGGATCCAGCGGCGAGAAGTTGGGCATGGTCACGTCGGTCGGCTATCGACGGGCGGGGCCCGCCTGGGTCCTGGGTGGATTCCGAATCACGCATGGTAGCAGATCCCGACAGCCGACAGATGGGTCATGGAGCGGAGCCTTCGTGTAATCCCGCTACAGCGGCTGCGACCATCCTGCGATTGACCCCGGCAGCGGGCTCAGGATAATGGCCCCGAACCTTCAACCCCAGAGTGAGGCCGCACGTGAGTCAGCAACCCTCCGATATTGTCTTCCAGGAATGGCACGACAACCAGGCGCTTGCCGAGCAGATGATCCCGATGATCGGTAGGCTCTACCGTCATAACAACGTGGTCACCACCCTCTA
>PWIZ01000252.1 GCA_003560175.1 Halomonas sp.
AACTGATCCAGCTGATCCAGTACACGCCGACCACCGAGGAGGTCTTCAAGACCCCGCTGCTGATTGTTCCGCCCTGGATCAACAAGTACTACATCCTCGATCTACGCGAGGACAATTCGATGGTCAAGTGGCTGGTCGGCCAGGGCCACACCGTGTTCTTGATCTCCTGGCGCAACCCCGGTCCTGCGCAGCGCGACCTCACCTGGGCCGACTTCATGCAGCTCGGCCCCATCGACGCCATGGAGGCGATCGAGCAGGCCACCGGCGAGAAGTCCGTCAACCTGCTGAGCTACTGCGTGGGCGGCACGCTGGCCGCTTCCACCGTGGCCTATCTGACCAGCACCCGCCGCGGGCGCAAGGTAAAATCGGTCACCTACATGACCACCCTGCAGGACTTCCGCGATCCGGGCGAGATCGGTGTCTTCCTCTCCGAGCCCGTGCTGCAGGGCATCGAAGAGAAGATGGCGCGTGACGGCTATCTGGACGGCCGGGCCATGGCCTTCAGCTTCAACCTGCTGCGCGAGAACGATCTGTTCTGGTCGTTCTACATCAGCAATTACCTCAAGGGCGACGTGCCGACACCCTTCGATTTGCTCTACTGGAATACCGACGGCACCAACCTGCCGGCGGCCACCCACGGCTGGTACCTGCGCCACATGTACCTGGAGAATCGCCTGGTCGAACCCGGCGGTATCGAGCTGGACGGAGTCAAGATCGATCTGCGCAAGGTCTCCATCCCGAGCTATTTCCTCTCCACACGCGAGGATCACATCGCCAAGTGGAACAGCACCTACTACGGCGCGCTGCTGCCCAAGGGGCCGGTCAAGTTCGTGCTGGGCGGCTCCGGCCACATCGCCGGGGTGGTCAATCCTCCGAGCAAGAACAAGTACGGCTTCTGGACCAATGACGCCCTGCCCGAGACCCACGAGGAGTGGCTCGCCGGCGCCGAGCAGCACGATGGTTCCTGGTGGCCCCACTGGCAGGCGTGGATCACCGAGAACGGCTATGCCGACACCGAGAAGATGGTCCCGGCTCGCCAGCCGGGCGACGGCGAGCTCGATATCCTCGAGCCGGCTCCCGGCCGCTACGTGAAGATGACCATCCCCGAGGTGCTGGGCGAAATCCCGGCGGCGCCGAAAGCTTGAGCCGTAAGCGGTAAGCTGTAAGTCAAGAACCTCGCCTTGGCGGGGTTCTTCATGTGCGTCAGGCAAGGCGTCAAAAGCGGGCCACCCTGAACGGCACCTCTATCGCATCGACTCTCTGTCGGCTTAACATGTTGTTACAAGATCGTGCGCGGTATGTCGTTGCTGCAGGAGTAGCGGTCATCCACCGAGGAATGGGTCATATCGTCAACACTGGCCTTGAGCCGGATCCGGGTGATTAGCACAAGTACTCCAGGACAGGTATGCAAACACTTTCTATCGTACTGGTTGAAGATGACCCGGGTGATGCGAGGCTTGTCCAGTACACCTTGAAATATAGTCGGGTGAAACCTTCGCTTGTCTGGCTCGGTAGTCTGGGAGAGCTTAAGGAGCATCTGGTCGACCAGGCCACGACGCCTGATGTGATTCTACTCGACCTGAATCTGCCCGACTCGACCGGCATGGCCACGGTAACCGGCTGCAAGGCGCTGAGTCCGGAGACGCCGGTAGTGGTGCTGACCGGGCATGACGACATGGAGTTTGCAGTACGGGCACTGGAAGCTGGGGCCCAGGATTACCTGGTCAAGGGCAACCTGGATGCCGACAGCCTCTTACGCAGCATGCGTTACGCCATCGGCCGTGCCAAGTTGGAGCAGCGGCTGGTGCTTTCCGAAGAGCGCATGGCGGCGGCCATCGAGGGCGCTAAGCTGGGCGTCTGGGACTGGCTGCTGCCAAGCGAGCAGCTCATCTCCCTGAGTGAGCGCTGGCTCACCATGCTTGGCTTTCATTCCGGCAACAGCACGCTGCCCGCTGCCGCGGAGACTTGGATAGAGCGCATTCATCCGGAAGATCGTGCTGCCTTCGATAACGCTTTGGCTAGCCACCTTCAGGGAGAAGCACCGAACTTCCAGTGTGAGATTCGTCTCCTGCACAGGCAGGAGCACTGGGTTTGGGTGCTGGTGTCCGGTCATGTGGTCGGTTGGGACGCCGAGGGCAGGGCGCAGCGCATGGTGGGCGTGCAGCAGGATATCAGTGAGCGCAAGCTCATGGAGCAGCGTCTGGAAGAACTGGCCATGCGCGCCCCCCTCACCGGCCTGTCCAACCGTCGCCACTTCATGCAGGCCATCGATCGAGAGCATGGGCGGGTCAAGCGCAACCCCGGTCTGCCGGTGAGCGTGCTGATGCTGGATATCGACCACTTCAAGCGCGTCAATGACACCTACGGGCACGCGGGCGGCGATGAAGTGCTCAAGGCCTTTTCCACCTCGATCCGTAGACAGCTGCGTGAAATGGATATGGCAGGCCGCCTGGGAGGCGAGGAGTTCGCGGTTCTCCTGCCGGATACGGATGCCGTAGGCAGTCGTCGCGTGGCCGAGAAGCTGCGCCAGGCGGTCGAGGCCATGTGCGTGACGCTCGATGACAAGAGCGTGGTTCAGGTCACCACCAGCGTCGGCCTGACGCGCATTCTGCCCGACGACACGCGCCCGGATGGCGCCCTGGCGCGAGCCGACAGCGCGCTCTATCGGGCCAAGACCGGTGGTCGTAATCGGGTTGAGGTCTGTGTCGAGGTCTGTCCGCTACTTGATGAAGAGAGTGGGTCGGCGAGGCTCTTGACGAAACGAGAGGATGAATGCTGAAGCCAGTTCACTGGCTGCGCCTGCCCTTGTCTCTGATGCTGCTCCTCGGCAGCGCCATGCTGCCGGCCACTGCCGACGAAACCATGACCCTGGGCATCTTTGCCTATCGCGAAACGGCGGCGGTAGAGGCGCGCTTTTCGCCCCTGCTCGACGTGCTGTCTGAGGCGCTGGAGGGGCGCGAGGTGCGCCTGGAGGTGCTGGATCTTGACGCCTTGGATGAGGCCGTCGACGAGGCGCGGCTCGACTTTGTGCTGACCAATCCGCGCCACGCCCTGGTCATGCGTGTCCAGCGCAGGGTGGGAGGTGAGCTGGCCACCCTGGTCAAACAGCAAGGGGGGCACGACCTGGCATTGCTGGCCGGCGTGATCCTGGCCCGCCAGGAGTCGGGTATCAACGATCTGACGGCGCTCGAGGGGCAGGTGGTCGCCATCCCGGGGCAGCGTTTTCTCGGTGGTTTCATGGCCCAGGCCTATGAGCTGCACCAGCGTGGGTTCGACCCCTATCGCTTCGCCGACTATCGCGAACTTGGCTCTCATGATGCGGTGATGCAGGCGCTGCTCGACGGAGAGGTCATGGCAGGCTTCGTACGCAGCGGTATTCTCGAGGATTGGCAGCGCCGGGGGCATGATGTCTCGGCCCTCGAGGTGGTGGTGTCCAGGCGCTTCGACGGTTTCCCCCTCTTGCACTCCACCGAGCTGTACCCCGAATGGCCGCTGGCCGCTCTCGCCCACGTGCCGGACAGGGACGTGCGCCGAGTCACCAGTGCACTGCTCAGCTGGGAGGGGGTGTCGGGAGAGGAACATAGCGCCTTTTTCGCGCCCCCCATGGACTATCTGGCGGTAGAGCAGGCGGCACGCGCGCTGGGTATTCCCCCCTTTGCTGAGTCGCAGCGTTCCGTTGTCACGCAGTTGAGGGAACAATACGGTGTGCTGGTGTGGTTTGTCCCGGCGCTCGCATTCAGTTTGCTGGCGGCCCTGCTGCTGCTGCTGATCCTGTATCGCCGCAGGCATCAGCTGACTCGGCATCTGGATGAAGAGCGCCAGGCTCTCGAGCAGATTCTCTGGGGAACGGCAGCGGGCACCTGGCAATGGAATGTCCAGACCGGAGAAACCCGCTTCAATGAACGCTGGGCCGATATGGTGGGGTATCGTCTCGACGAGATATCCCCGACCACTATCGAGACCTGGATGACATTCTGCCACGACGAGGATCTCGAACGCTCCAATGAGCAGCTCGAAGCGCACTTTGCCGGTGAACGCGACAGCTACGATATTGAGGTGCGGATGCGCCATCGTGATGGGCGCTGGATATGGGTGCAGGATCGCGGTCGCGTCATCTCCTGGGATAGCCAGGGCGCGCCCCTGTGGATGGCAGGCACTCATGCCGACATCACCCAGCGCAAGGAGGCCGAGCTGCATGCGGCCAGGGTGATGGAGCAGATGCGCAAGCATGCGGTACTGATTCCCGGAGCGCTCTACCAGTACTGGCAGCATCCTGATGGACGCGGGACCTTCCCCTATGCCAGCGAAGGAATTGAAGCGATCTACGGCATGACGCCGGAGGCGGTACGCGACGATGCTGCCCCGGCATTTGCCGTTCTCGAGCCGGAGGACCTGCCGTGGGTAGCCCAAAGCATTGTCCAATCCGAGCATGACCTGACCACCTGGCGAGCCACCTTCCGCGTCAATCACCCCCGGAAAGGTCAGCTCTGGGTCGAGGGTGTCGCGACACCGGAGCGGCTGGAGGATGGCAGTACCATCTGGCATGGCTATCTGCGCGACATTACCAGTCAGCATGCCATTCAGCAGCAGCTGGCGGCGTATCGCGAGTCCCTGGAGCGCTCCAACAAGGAGCTGGAACACTTCGCCTATGCTGCCTCTCATGACCTTCGCCAGCCACTGCGCATGGTGACCAGCTACGCACAGCTGCTGGAGCGTCATCTGGCCGGACAGCTCGACGATGACGGCAAGACGATGCTGCACTTCATGCGTGACGGCGCTCAGCGCATGGACAGCATGCTGCTGTCGTTGCTCGACTACTCCCGGGTGGGGCGCAAGGGGCAGCCCATGCAGCCCATGGCCCTGGGCGATGCGCTCGACGAGGCGATGCACTTCCTGAGGCCTGCGATTGGCGAAGCCGAGGCAACGGTTGAGGTGAAAGGCGAGTGGCCGGAAGTGGTGGCCAGTCCCGACGAGATGACGCGACTGTTTCAGAACCTGCTGAGCAATGCGGTCAAGTACCGTGCCCCCGACCGGGCGCCGGTGATCGACATCTTCGTCGAGTTGCTGCCCGATACGCACTACTGGCAGGTGAGCATTCGTGACAACGGCATCGGGATCGCCCCCGGCCAGCAGGGGCGGCTGTTTCAGGTCTTCCAGCGCCTGCATACCCGTGAACAGTATGAGGGCACCGGCGTTGGACTCGCCATCTGTCGCAAGATTGTCGAGCGCCACGGCGGCGAGATTCGCCTCGAATCGCCGGGTGAGGGGCTCGGCAGCCGAGTGATTTTTACGCTTCCCATGAGACGCGAGGCGGCCGGTGGCGAAACGCAGAATGGCTAAGCGCAAAAAAAACAGCCTGCTGGCTGTGCTGATAAGTATGGTAGCGATGCTGCTGAATCCGCTGGCCCAGGCAGAGCCTAGCTTCGGCGATTACTTCGAGTTGCACCCGACGCCGATATGGATGATCGCCGTAGAGGGAGGTGACATCGTGCGCGCCAACCCGGCCGCTCATGCCTTCTATGGTTACGACGACCTGACGGAGCTCAATATCCGCGATATCAACCTGCTCTCGTCAGGACAGATCGAAGATGAAATACGCCTGGCCGTCGCGAATGAGCGCAACCATCTCTTTATGCGCCATCGCCTGGCCGATGGTCGGGTCAAGGTGGTGGGGATCTATACACAGCGGATGACGCACCAGGGGCAAGAGGTACTGGTCTCGTCGCTCTACGATACCAGCGAGTTCGAGAGCACTGCTGAGCACCACTACATTGCCCGGGTGGAGGAGCAGGTTGACCTGCAGACGGCACAGCTTCGCGAAGCCAAGCGGCGTCAGGCCTGGCTGGCCTGGGGGGCGGCCCTGGCGCAGGCAGTCGTGATCGCCATGCTGCTGATCGTCCTGGTGCGTCTGCGCCGAGCCCAGAGGGAAAATCGGCGCCTCATCGAGGAACTCTCTTTTAATAACCGCGAGCTCGAGCGGCTCAGCCACGCCATGGCCCACCACTTTCAGGAGCCCAGCCGTCGCCTGGTCAGCTTTGCGCAGCAGCTTGAGCGCAAGCTGGGTGGCAGTGACGACGATGCCTCCCGGGTGGCGGTAGGCTTTATCGGTTCTCAGGCCCGGCGGCTCAGTGCGCTGGTATCCGATGTACAGCGCTACCTGAGCCTGGATCACATTGCCTTCACCCCACAGCGCCTCTCGCCAGCGGCTGTATTGGATGAGGTCTATCGGCATGATCAAACGTTATCGCCGCTGTGCCAAGCCGAGGCGCTGAGGGTTCAAGCCCCGTTGCCCGACGTTGAGTATGATGCCAGGCGTCTGGCGCTTATCTTCCGGGTGCTGCTGCATAATGCCTGGCAGTATCGAGACCCTGATCGCCCTTTGCAGGTCAAGGTGAGCGCGCTTGAGAGGGCAGGGCGGGTCCGCTTTGCGGTCGAGGACAACGGCACTGGCATCGAACCGGAGTACCGGACTCAGGTGTTCGCGATGTTCTCGCGGCTGGTCCCCAACTCCGGGCAGTCTCCAGGGACCGGAATGGGACTCGCGCTGGTGGTCAAGGCGCTGCGCTGCGTTCAAGGCAAGGTGTCTTTGGAAGCGGGGCCGCAGGGCGGCACCCGTGTTGTGTTTGATTTACCGGCAGCCGGGTAACTTATGTCAGAGAAGCGTTCGTTTGTAGTGTTGCTGGTGGAAGATGAGCCGGCCGACGTGCACTTGACCAGGCTCGCCTTCAAGGAAGGGCGTTTGCTGGTCGACGTGCATGATGTGCCCGACGGGCTCGAGGCGCTGGCCTTTCTGCAGCGGGAGGGACAGTACCAGCAAGCCCCCCGGCCGGATCTTATTCTGCTGGATCTCAACATGCCCAGAATGGACGGCAAGACCTTCCTCAAGCGCTTCAAGGCGCTCGAGGCGCTGCAGCGTATCCCGGTAGTGATCCTGACTACCTCGGAAGCCGAAAGCGACATTGTCGAGTCCTATGACCTGGGCGCTGCCGGCTTTATCGTCAAGCCGGTGGATATCGACCAGTTCATTCGCTCCATCCAGGCTCTGGAGGATTACTGGCTGACGCTGGTCAAGCGCCCCGACGCCTGAGGGGCGCTGGGTGAACCTCGGCGGCCGTTTAACTCGCCTGGCGTCCGGCGACTGTCCTGTGGAACTGCAGGCCGGGCAGCACCAGCAGCGCGGCGAGCAGCCAGGTGGGCCAGCTGCCGGTGCGGGTGAAGGGGGTGAGGCCTGCCATGGGCTGCACCTCGCCGGTGATGCTGGTCTTCTCGAACTGGGGCGCGCGGGCGGTGATGCGGCCCCGGGGATCGACGATCACGGTCACCCCGTTGCTGGTGGCGCGCACCAGATAACGGCCGTTTTCCAGGGCGCGCAGCCGCGCCATCTGCAGGTGCTGAAGGGGCCCGATGGACTCGCCGAACCAGGTGTCGTTGGAGACCGTCAACAGCAGCTCGCTGTCCCGGGCGCGCTCGGCCACCAGGTCGGCGTAGATGATCTCGTAGCAGATGGCGTTGCCGATGGTGGTGCCGGCGACACGCATCGGCGCCTGGTCCGAGGGTCCCGGGGTCATGGCCGGCATCGGCAGGTCGAAGAAGGCGATGGTGTCGGCCAGCAGGCTCTCCAGGGGCAGGTACTCGCCGAAGGGCACCAGATGTTCCTTGCGGTACTCGCCCTCGGCCTCACCCAGGCCGATCACGCTGTTGAAGTAGCGCCCCTGGGCGTCGCGCTGGAGGATGCCGGTGAGCAGGGCGGTGCCGGGGGAGAGGTTGGACTGCACCCGTTCGAGGATTGGTCGCGCCTGGTCCTCGAACATCGGCAGCGCCGCTTCGGGCCAGACGATCAGGTCGATGTCATCAGGCTGGGCGCGGGTTAGTTCGCTGTAGATGTTGGCGGCCTCGCGTTGGCCCTCGGGGGTCCACTTGATCAGCTGGTCCAGGTTGCCCTGCAGGAGAGCAACGCGCAGCGGCTCGCCGGCGGGCTGGGTCCATTGCGTCGG
>PWIZ01000320.1 GCA_003560175.1 Halomonas sp.
AGATCACGGGGGACCTCCTCGATGCCCACCGGAAGGAAGTGGGTTCGGCCTGCGTCGGCGTCGCCCACGAAGTGGCGCACCGCGCGAAACTGCCAGAAGAAGCGCGGGGAGGGGTCGATCACCAGCACGAAGGCGGCGCCCGCCCCGGCCATGCGCCAGCCGTGATAGCCGCTGCCCCCGCCCACGTCGAGAACCTTCCTGCCCGCCAGTGGCGCCAGGTGGGGTGCCACGCGCTGCCACTTCCAGTCCGAGCGCCACTCGGTATCGATAGCAATGCCGCCGAGCGAGAAGGGCCCCTTGCGCCAGGGGGCGAGCTGGCGCAGCAGGTTCTCGGCCTGGCGGCGCTGGCTGTCGGTGAGCGCGACCTCGACGCTGACGGTGTCGGTATCCAGGCTCACCCGGCGAGTGTCGGGCAGCGCCGGCAGCTTGGCCACCGCCTTCTCCCAGGCGGGTAGGTCGCCAAAGCGCCGGCGGTCGAGCCCGCGGGCGAGCTGCTCGGGAAGCCGGGCCAGCCAGGCGTCGAGGCCCTGGTCGATGAAGGCGTGGTAAAGGTCGCGGTGGTCGGCGGGAATCGGCACGCTCAAGCCTCCCGGGGCGCCGAGGCGCCGGCGTCCTTGAAGGCAGCGTCCTTGAAGGCCACGAGGGAGGCGAAATTGAGGAGCTGGAACCAGGTATGGGCGCGGGAGAAGCCGGCCCGGTCCAGGCGAGCGTGGTGCTCGACCAGGGTGTCCGGCACCAGCACGTTCTCCAGTGCCGTGCGCTTCTGGCTGATCTCCATGTCGCTGTAGCCGTTGGCACGCTTGAAGTCGTGGTAGCGCTCTACCAGCCAGGCGTTCTCTTCCTCGTCCTCGGCGCGGATCTTCTCGGAGAGCACCAGCACGCCGCCGGGCTCCAGGGCGGCGAACAGGCGCTCGATAACGGCCTCCCGATCCGCCGGGGGCAGGAACTGCAGGGTGAAGTTGAGCACGATCATGCCGGCGGGTTCATAGTCCAGGGTGCGGATGTCTCCCTCGATGACCTGGATGGCATGGCCTGGGCATTCGGCGGCCAGCGTCTCCCGCGCCCGGGCCACCATGGCCGGGGAGAGGTCGACACCGACGTAGCGGAAGGCCTCCGACGGGAGCTGGCCGGCCAGTGACAGGCCGCCGGCCCCCAGCGAGCAGCCCAGGTCGTAGACCCGGGCCCCGTGGCGCAGGTGTCGGCGGGCAATCAGTCCCAGCATGCCCAGTATCTGTCCGTAGCCCGGCACCGAGCGGCGAATCATGTCGGGAAAACAGGCGACGACCCGCTCATCGAATGAGAAGCGCGCCACTCGGTCCAGGGGTGTCGAAAAGATCGCGTCACGGTAAGATGCATCACTCATGATTAGGCCAGAAATGCGGGAACGGGCGCCATTCTACCCGCGCCGCCATGACCCTGCACCCGCCGGGTTTCAAGGAGGAAAGGATGATCGATCAGAGCGACGCCTGGCGTGGGCTCGAGGCCCACGCCCAGGCACTGGGCCACCGCCACCTGCGAGAACTGTTTACCGATGAGTCGGATCGCCAGGCGCGCTTCACCCGCCGCGCCGCCGGCCTGACCGTGGATCTCTCCAAGCAGCGCTGTTCCGACGAGACCCTGGCGCACCTGCTGGCGCTGGCCGAGCAGGCGGACGTGGCCGGGGCGATTCAACGGCTGCTGGGCGGTGAGCGTGTCAACCTCAGCGAGGACCGCCCGGCGCTGCATACGGCCCTGCGCCTGCCGGAGGGCGCCTCCCTGGTGGTGGAAGGCGAGGATGTGGTGCCCGGCGTTCACCGCACCCTCGATCACATGGAGGCCATGGTCGAACGCTTCCACAGCGGCCAGTGGCGCGGTGCCACCGGCAAGGCCATCCGCCATGTGGTCAACCTCGGCGTTGGCGGCTCGGACCTGGGGCCGCTGATGGTGGCCCACGCCCTGGCCGACTATCGGCTGCGCGACGTGCATCGCGTGGAGGTCCACTTTGCCTCCACCATGGACGGCTCCCAGCTGGCCGACTGCCTGGCACGCCTCGACCCCGAGGCCACGCTCTTCGTGCTGTCGTCGAAGTCTTTCACCACCATCGATACGCTCTCCAATGCCCGCACCGCCCGGGACTGGCTGATGGCACGCCTGGGTGGTGAAGAGGGCGTCGACACCGAGCTGGTGATGCGCCAGCACTTCATCGGCGTCTCGGCCAGCCCCGAGAAGATGGCCGAGTGGGGCATTGCGCCCGCTCACCAGCTCGAGTTCTGGGAGTGGGTCGGCGGTCGTTACTCGCTGTGGGGTGGCATCGGCCTGCCCATCGCCCTGGTGGTCGGCATGCGGCGCTTCCGGGAGCTGCTGGCCGGGGCCCACGCCATGGACGAGCACTTTCGCACCGCCGCACTGGCCGATAATCTGCCGGTGATGCTGGCCCTGGCCGGGATCTGGAATGTCAATTTCCTGGACATTCGCGCCCACTCCATCCTGCCCTATGATGGTCGCCTGGAGTATTTTGCCGCCTACCTCGAGCAGCTCGAGATGGAGTCCAATGGCAAGTCGGTGACGGCCCAGGGGCGTGAGGTGGGCTACTCCACCTGTCCGGTGCTGTGGGGCCAGCTCGGGCCCAACGCCCAGCACGCCTTCTATCAGCTGCTGCATCAGGGGACCCAGGCGGTGGAGTGCGACTTCATCGCCCCCCTGCGGCGCTACGACGAGGTGGAGAACGAGGCAACCCGCCAGCATCTCAAGGGCCAGCATCGCCTGACCCTGGCCAACTGCTTCGCCCAGTCGCGGCTGCTGGCGCTGGGCGACGATGCCATCGATGAGCCTGGCGAGCGCCCCAGGCACAAGCGATATCGCGGCAACCAGCCCTCCACCACCCTGCTGCTGGACGAGCTGACGCCGTCTACCCTGGGCGCACTGATCGCCCTCTACGAGCACAAGGTGTTCGTGCAGGCGACGATCTGGGGGATCAACCCCTTCGATCAGTGGGGGGTGGAGCTGGGCAAGCAGATCGCCGGCGAGACCCAGCGTATCCTCGAAAGCCGCGAGGGCCTGGAGGCCATGGACGCCTCTACCCGGGCGCTGATCGAGGCGGCGTGGGCGGCGGAAGCGAACGGCAAGGCCTCCACGTGATACTGGCTGTTCGTACAGCAATTGCGCTATGCTGAGGCCCGACTGCCGGGTGAAGCCGGCCAGCGGGGTGCTCTACCTGCACGGCTTCAACAGCGGCGTCGATTCACCCAAGGCGGTATGGGTGCGTGAGGCCTGTGCTCATCTGGGCCTGGCCTGCGAGACCCCCCAGCTGCCCCATCGCCCGGCCGAGGCACTGGCGATGGCCGAGTCGCGGCTCGCCGAGCTCGGCTCCGCGCCGCTGCTGGCGGGCAGCTCCATGGGGGGCTTTCTGGCCACCTGCCTGGCCGAGCGGCACGGCCTGCGCGCCGCTCTGATCAATCCGGCGGTGGCTCCGGCGCGGCTGGTAAGCGACTGGGTCGACGAGGTCTTCGTCAACGCCACCACCGGCGAACGCTTCACGGTGGGGCCGACGCACCTGGCCGAACTCGCGGCGCTGACGCCGACGAGGGTGACCGCGCCGGAGCGCTATCTGCTGCTGCTGGGGACCGCCGACGAGGTGCTGGACCCGGCGGATGCCTTCGCCTTTTACCGCGGTGCCCGCACCCTGCTTCACCCGGAAGCCGACCACGGCTTCGTGGCGCTGGTCGGACACCTGTCGGCACTGCTGGCCCATGGCGGCCACGCCCTGCCGCCGGCCTGGCGGCCCCGACCACACAAGGAACCGGACGACTCATGACGCAATACAGTGCCAGTTCGATCGAGGTGCTTTCCGGCCTGGAGCCGGTGCGCAAGCGCCCGGGCATGTATACCGACACCAGCCGCCCCAACCATCTGATCCAGGAGGTGGTCGACAACAGCGTCGACGAGGCGCTGGCCGGCCATGCCAGCCGGGTCAGCGTGCGGCTGTTCGAGGATGGCGGCATCGAGGTCGCCGACGACGGTCGCGGCATGCCCATCGATATCCACCCGGAGCACGGCGTCTCCGGGGTGGAGCTGATCCTTACCCGGCTGCACGCCGGCGGCAAGTTCTCCAATGTCAGCTACAAGTTCTCCGGGGGCCTGCATGGCGTCGGCGTCTCGGTGGTCAATGCGCTCTCCAAGCGACTCGAAGTGGAGGTGCTGCGCGACGGCAACCGCTACACCGTCGCCTTCGAGCACGGCGAACCGGTCTCCAAGTTGTCGGTGATCGGCAGCGTGGGCAAGCGCACCACCGGCACCATCCTGCGCTTCTGGCCCGAGACGAGCTACTTCGACAGTCCGCGTCTGGCGGTAGGCCGGTTGAAGCATCTACTGCGTGCCAAGGCGGTGCTCTGCCCGGGGCTCAAGGTCACCCTGATGGAGGCCGATGGCACCGAGAGCGAGTGGCAGTACGAGGATGGCCTGCGCGACTACCTGGCCCAGGCCACCGACGGCTACGACGTGCTTCCCCAGTCCCCCTTCATCGGCCACTTTGCCGATGAAGAGCACGGCGTGGACTGGGCGATCCAGTGGCTACCCGAGGGCGGCGAGCCTCTGCTGGAGAGCTACGTCAATCTGATTCCCACGCCCCAGGGTGGTACCCATGTCAACGGCCTGCGCGCCGGCCTGCTCGAGGCCCTGCGCGAGTTCTGCGAGTACCGAAGCCTCCTGCCACGGGGGGTGAAGCTCACCGCCGAGGACCTCTGGGAGCGAGTCTCCTACGTGCTCTCGGTGAAGATGCTCGATCCCCAATTTGCCGGTCAGACCAAGGAGCGACTCTCCTCGCGCACCGTGGCGGGCTTCGTCTCCGGGGTGGTCAAGGACGCCTTCTCGCTGTGGCTCAACCACCACGTGGACCAGGCCGAGGCCCTGGCCGAGCTGGTGATCAACGCCGCCCAGCGTCGCCAGAAGAGTGCCAAGAAGGTGGCGCGCAAGAGGGTCACCTCGGGCCCGGCGCTGCCCGGCAAGCTGGCCGACTGCTCCGGCCAGGATCCGGCCCTGAGCGAGCTGTTTCTGGTGGAGGGCGACTCCGCCGGCGGCAGCGCCAAGCAGGCCCGCAACCGCGAGAGCCAGGCGATCCTGCCGCTGCGCGGCAAGATACTGAACACCTGGGAGGTGGAGTCCCACGACATCTACGGCTCTCAGGAGGTCCACGATATTGCCGTCGCCGTGGGCATGGATCCGGTCAGCGACGACCTCACCAAGCTGCGCTATCACAAGATCTGCATCCTCGCCGATGCCGACTCCGACGGCCTACATATCGCCACCCTGCTCTGCGCGCTCTTCATGCGTCACTTTCCGGCGCTGGTGGATGCCGGCCACGTCTATGTGGCCATGCCGCCGCTCTACCGCATCGACCTGGGCAAGGAGGTGCACTATGCCCTGGACGAGAGCGAGAAGGCGTCGATCCTGCGCAAGCTGGAGGGCAAGCGTGGCACCGTGAACGTGCAGCGCTTCAAGGGCCTGGGCGAAATGAGCCCGCTGCAGCTGCGCGAGACCACCATGGCGGTGGAGACCCGTCGCCTGGTGCAGCTGACCCGCGAAGTGGGCGACGGCACCATGGAGATGATGGACATGCTGCTGGCCAAGAAGCGTGCCCCCGACCGCAAGAGCTGGCTGGAAGACTACGGCAACCTCGCTGACATAGAGGTCTGATCCCCTTATGACCATGGATATCCAGGTGGCGGAGGGCGACGTCGAGCGTCTCTCCCTTCGCGAGTACTCCGAGAAGGCCTACCTCGACTACTCGATGTACGTCATTCTCGACCGTGCGCTACCCCACATCGGCGACGGCATGAAGCCGGTACAGCGGCGCATTGTCTACGCCATGCGCGAACTGGCGCTGGGGGCCAACGCCAAGTACAAGAAGTCGGCGCGCACCGTCGGCGACGTGCTGGGCAAGTTTCACCCCCACGGCGACAGCGCCTGCTACGAGGCCATGGTGCTGATGGCCCAGCCGTTCAGCTACCGCTACCCGCTGGTGGATGGCCAGGGCAACTGGGGCAGCCCGGACGATCCCAAGTCCTTTGCCGCCATGCGCTACACCGAGGCGAGGCTGTCGAAGTTCGCCGAAGTGCTGCTGGCCGAACTCGGCCAGGGCACCGTGGACTGGACCCCCAACTTCGACGGCACCATGAACGAACCGGTGGTGCTGCCGGCGCGCCTGCCACATGTACTGCTCAACGGCGGCACCGGTATCGCCGTGGGCATGGCGACGGACATTCCGCCCCATAACGTGAACGAGGTGGTCGAGGCCACCTGCCACTTGCTGCGCCATCCCGAGGCCACCACGGTGGATCTGATGACGTACCTGCCGGCACCGGACTTTCCCACCGCTGCCGAGATCATCACGCCCCGCGCCGACCTGCGAAAGCTCTACGAGAGCGGGCGCGGCTCGGTGAAGCTGCGTGCCCGCTATGTGATGGAGGAGGGCAGCATCGTGGTCACCGCGCTGCCCTATCAGGTGAGCGGAGCCAAGATCCTCGAGCAGATCGCCGCCCAGATGCAGGCCAAGAAGCTGCCCATGGTGGCCGACCTGCGCGACGAGTCGACCCACGAGGAGCCGACTCGCCTGCTGATCGAGCCGCGCTCCAACCGCGTCGACATCGAGGCGCTGATGGCACATTTGTTCGCCACCACCGATCTCGAGAAGAACATCCGCGTCAATATCAACGTGATCGGCCTGGACGGTCGGCCGCGGGTGATGCCGCTGCCCGATCTGCTCGGTGAGTGGCTGCGTTTCCGTCGTTCCACGGTGCGCCGGCGGTTGGAGCACCGCCTGGGCAAGGTCGAGGACCGCCTGCATCTCCTCGAGGGGTTGCTGATCGCCTACCTCAACATCGACGAGGTGATCCGCATCATCCGCGAGGAGGACGCGCCCAAGCCGGCGCTGATGGATGCCTTTGGCTTGAGCGACCGCCAGGCCGAGGCGATCCTCGAGCTGCGCCTGCGCCACCTGGCCAAGCTCGAGGAGATGAAGATTCGTGGCGAGCAGGAGGAGCTCGAGGCCGAGCGGGCGCGCCTGCAGGAGCTGCTCGGCAACGAAGCGGCGCTCACCGACCTGATCGAGGAGGAGCTGCGCACCGCCGCCGAGGCCCATGGCGATGAGCGCCGCTCGCCCATCGTCGAGCGCGAGGAGGCCAGGGCGCTCTCCGAGGTGGAGCTGGTGGGCGCCGACCCGGTTACCGTGGTGCTCTCCGAGAAGGGCTGGATTCGCAGCGCCAAGGGTCATGAGATCGATCCCGCCGGGCTCTCCTACAAGGCCGGCGATTGCTTCGCCCTGGCGGCCCGGGGCAAGACCAACCAGCCGTTGGTGCTGCTGGATGATACCGGCCGCGCCTATACCCTGCAGGCCCACAACCTGCCCAGCGCCCGGGGCCAGGGCGAGCCCGTGACCAGCCGCGTCAACGTGGTGGCCGGCGCCCATATGGCCGGGTTGATGCTGGCGCCGCCTGCTACCCGCTACCTGCTCGCCTCCGATGGTGGTTACGGCTTCGTGGCCCCTCTGGCGGCTCTGGTGGGCAAGAACAAGTCCGGCAAATCGGTACTCTCGGTGCCCAAGGGCTGCAATGTGCTGCCGCCGAAGGTGGTGCCGAAGGGCGAGGGGGTCCAGGTGGTAGCGGTCTCCAACGAGGGTCGCCTGCTGGTCTTCCCCCTGGAGGACCTGCCGGAGATGGCCAAGGGCAAGGGTAACAAGATGATCGATATTCCCGGTCCTCGGGCGGCGCGGCGCGAGGAGTTCGTGCGCGGCCTGGTGCTGCTGCCGGCCGGCGCCGGCCTGGTGGTCCACGCGGGTAAGCGCCACCTCACCCTCAAACCCGCCGATCTC
>PWIZ01000013.1 GCA_003560175.1 Halomonas sp.
GATGCGGGTGGAGACGAAGCGCTCGAGCTCTTTCTCGTACTCGTCGATGGGGTGACCCGTCAGGTAGAGCCCCAGGGTATCCTTCTCGCCGGCCAGGCGCTGCTTGTCGGTCCATTCACGCACCCGCCGATACTCGGCGTAGACGTCGCCGCCCTGGGCCTCCTCATCGGCGAAGGCCTCGCCGAACAGGTCGATCATGCCCAGGTTCTGGTTGGTCTGGGTCTGGGCGGCGGCCTTGAGGGCGTCGTCCAGGGCCGCGGCCAGCACGGCGCGGTTGGGGCCGAGGGTGTCCAGCGCCCCGGAGCGGATCAGCGCCTCCAGGGTACGCTTGTTCATGCGCTTGGGGTCGACGCGACGGCAGAAGTCGAAGAGGTCATTGAAGGGGCCATCCGCCTCACGCGCTTCGACGATGGCGCCGATGGGTCCCTCGCCCACGCCGCGAATCGCCCCCAGGCCATAGACCACCCGCCCCTCGGCATCCACGGTGAACTTGTACTCGCCGACATTGACGTCTGGCGGGGTTACCGTGAGCTTCTGGTGACGACACTCCTCGATCAGCGGCACCACCTTGTCGAGGTTATCCATCTCGGTGGAGATCACCGCCGCCATGAAAGGGCCGGGATAGTGCGACTTCAGCCAGGCGGTCTGGTAGGAGACCAGGGCATAGGCCGCCGAGTGGGACTTGTTGAAGCCGTAGCCGGCGAACTTCTCCACCAGATCAAAGATGTTGCCCGCCAGGTCCTTGTCGATGCCGTTGGCCGCGCAGCCCTCCATGAAGCCCGCGCGCTGCTTGGCCATCTCCTCGGGCTTCTTCTTGCCCATGGCCCGGCGCAGCATATCGGCCTGGCCCAGGCTGTATCCCGCCATGACCTGGGCGATCTGCATCACCTGTTCCTGATAGAGGATGATGCCGTAGGTGGGCTCGAGCACCGGCTTGAGCAACTCGTGCTGGTAGTCCGGATGCGGGTAGGAGATCTCCGCCCGACCGTGCTTGCGGTTAATGAAGTCGTCCACCATCCCCGACTGCAGCGGGCCCGGGCGGAACAGCGCCACCAGGGCGATCATGTCGTCCAGGGAGTCGGGCAGCAGGCGCTTGATCAGCTCCTTCATGCCGCGGGATTCGAGCTGGAACACCGCCGTGGTCTCGGCGCGCTTGAGCATCTCGAAGGTGGGGGCGTCATCCAGCGGGATACTTTCGATCTTGAGCGGGCCCTGCCCCTCCACGGCCCGCACCTTGTCGACCATCGTCAGCGCCCAGTCGATGATGGTCAGGGTGCGCAGGCCGAGAAAGTCGAACTTGACCAGCCCGGCCTCCTCGATGTCGTTCTTGTCGAACTGCACCACCAGCCCCGAGCCGTCCTCGTCGCACAGCAGCGGCGAAAAGTCGGTGAGCTTGGTGGGGGCGATCACCACGCCGCCGGCGTGCTTGCCGGTGCCCCGGGTGATGCCCTCGAGCTTGAGCGCCATCTCCCAGATCTCGGCGGCCTCGTCGTCGTTCTCGACGAACTCACGCAGGGCCGACTCCGCCTCGATGGCCTTGGCCAGCGTCATGCCCACCTCGAAGGGGATCAGCTTGGAGAGCTTGTCGCCCAGCGAGTAGGGGCGCCCCTGGGCGCGGGCCACGTCGCGCACTACCGCCTTGGCGGCCATGGTGCCGAAGGTGACGATCTGCGACACGGCGTTGCGGCCGTAGCGGTCGGCCACGTACTCGATCACCCGGTCACGCTTCTCCATGCAGAAGTCGACGTCGAAGTCGGGCATGGAGACCCGCTCGGGGTTGAGGAAGCGCTCGAACAGCAGGTCGTAGCCGATGGGATCGAGATCGGTGATCTTCTGGGCATAGGCCACCAGGGAGCCGGCACCGGAGCCGCGCCCGGGACCCACCGGGACGTCGTTGTCCTTGGCCCACTGGATGAAGTCCATCACGATCAGGAAGTAGCCGGGGAAGCCCATCTGGATGATGATATCGAGCTCGAAGTCGAGCCGCTTGCGGTAGCGGGCATCGATCTCGGCGAACTCGTCGCCGTCGCGGGGATAGCGCTCGGCGGGAAAGAGGAAGTCGAGGCGCTCGGTGAGGCCGTCATGGGAGACCTTGCGGAAGAACTCGTCCTGGGTCAGACCCTCGGGGATCTCGAACTCCGGCAGGAAGATCTCGCCCAGGCGCACCTCGACGCTGCAGCGCGCGGCGATCATCACGCTGTTGGTCAGCGCCTCGGGGATGTCGGCGAACAGCTCGGCCATCTCCTCGGGGCTCTTGAGGTACTGCTCCTCGGTATACTTGTGCTCGCGCCGCGAGTCGTTCAGGGCCCTTCCCTCGCCGATGGCGACACGGGTCTCATGGGCCCAGAAATCCTCCTTGTCGAGGAAGCGCACATCGTTGGTGGCCACCACCGGGGTGCCGGTCGCCACGGCCAGTGCCACCGAGAGGTGCACGCACTCCTCCTCCAGGGGCCGACCGGTGCGCGCCAGCTCCAGGTAGAAGCGACCGGGGAAGGCGGCGTTCCACTCGTCGAGCAGGGCGCGTGCCTCGCTGCCGTGGTCGCTCAACAGGTGACGACCGATCTCGCCGTCGCGACCGCCGGAGAGTGCGATCAGCCCCTCGCTCTGGGCCAGCACCCAGTCACGCTTCAGCTCGGCATGTCCCAGTCGCTGCCCCTCCATCCAGCCCCGGGAGATAAGCTCGGTGAGATTGCGGTAGCCCACGTCATTCATGGCCAGCAGGGTCAGCCGGTAGGGATGTCCCTCATCATGGGGGTTGGCCAGCCAGAGGTCGGCACCGATGATCGGTTTGAGCCCGGCCCCCTGGGCGGCCTTGTAGAACTTGACCAGGCCGAACAGATTGGCCTCGTCGGTCACCGCCAGCGCCGGCATGTCGTGGCCGGTGGCCGCCTTGACCAGCGGCTTGAGCCTCACCAGGCCGTCGACCAGAGAGTATTCGGTGTGAACGCGAAGATGAACGAAGGGCGTGGTCATAGGGGGCTCGGGGCTTGGCGGTGAATAGTCAATGCAGGAAATTCGAGGCTATCCCGGCAATATCGCTCGGAGCTGATCCGGCGACAGGTCTCTGCGGGGGCGCTGTGAATACTTCCCTGTACGCTACTTTTGCCATCCCTGGCAAAAGACCCCCGCGACGACCTATCCCCGGCGCTCCTCGCTATCGATGGCGACTCGCTGGCCTAGAGCAGCGCCAGCTGGCGCCTGACCGGACCGAAGGAGCGGCGGTGCTCCGGCAGCGCTCCCAGGCGTTCCAGAGCGGCCAGGTGCTCGCGGGTCGGGTAGCCCTTGTGGCGGGCGAAGCCGTAGTCGGGATGCCGGGCATCGAGGGAGCGCATCTGGGCGTCCCGGGTCACCTTGGCCAGGATCGAGGCGGCGGCGATGGCCGGATGGCGGGCATCGCCCTTGACCACCGCCTGGCCGGGAACATGATGCCCGGGCAGACGATTGCCGTCCACCAGCAGGTACTCCGCCGCCGGGGCCAGGGCATCGATGGCCCGGCGCATGGCCAGATGGGTGGCGTGGAAGATATTGAGCTCATCGACCTCGGCGGCCGAGGCCTCCGCCACGGCGAAGGCCAGCGCCCGCTCGCGAATCTCCAGATCCAGCGCTTCGCGGCGCCTGGCGGAGAGCGCCTTGGAGTCGGCAAGCCCCGGGATGGGCCGGGCCGGGTCGAGAATCACCGCGGCGGCGACCACCGCGCCGACCAGAGGCCCACGCCCCACCTCGTCGACCCCCGCCAGACGCTCGCCGACATAGCGCACCACCAGCGGTGGCAGCTCGCTGGAGCGTCTCCGGGCCGACGTCACGGCGCACCCCCGCCAACGCTCTTGCCGGTGCTCTCGTCGGCGCGCTCGGGGGCCACGCTGGCCGGCAGCGGCAGGCCCGCCACCAGGGACTCGATGGCCTCCGCGGCGCGGCGGCTGGCGTCGCGCTGCAGGCCTTGGTGCATCACGGCAAAGCGCGTCTCCAGCTCGGCGCGGCCCGGGGCATCGTCGAGCAGCGCACCGAGCCGAGTCGCGATCGCCTCGGCACTCGCCTCGTCCTGGATCAGCTCCGGCACCAGGGTCTCGCGGGCGATCAGATTGGGCAGCGAGATCCACTCGGTCTTGACCAGTCGCTTGGCCAGCCAGTGGGTGGCCGGCGCCAAGCGGTAGGCCACTACCATGGGCCGGTGGCAGAGCATCGCCTCCAGCGCCGCGGTGCCCGAGGCGAGCAGCACGGCGTCACTGGCCACCATGGCTTCCCTGGCCTGACCGTCGAGCAGGGTCAGGCGCCCCTGAAGAAGGGGATGTTCGCCCAACAGCGCCTCCAGTTCGGCACGACGCTCGGGCGTGGCCGCCGGCACCAGCACCCGCAGGTCCGGCCGGGCGGCACAGAGTCGTTCGGCGGCCTCGAGAAAGGTCTTGCCCAGGAAGCGGATCTCGTTGGACCGGGAGCCGGGCAGCAGCGCCAGCACCTCGCCATCGGCCACAAGACCCAGCTCGGCCCGGACGGCGGTGCGATCATTCTCCAGCGGGAGCTCATCGGCAAGCGGGTGGCCGACGAAGGCCACCGGCACACGGTGGTGGGCGTAGAAAGCCGCCTCGAAGGGCAGGAAGGTGAGCATGGCATCGACGGACTTCACGATGCCCTTGACCCGCCCCTGGCGCCAGGCCCAGACGGAGGGGCTGACGTAGTGGGCGGTGGTGAGACCGGCCTGGCGCAGCTGTCGCTCCAGGCCCAGGTTGAAGTCCGGGGCATCGATACCGACCATGATATCCGGGCACCACGCCAGAGCATCGGCCCTGAGGGTGCGGCGTACCCGAATCAGCCCCGGCAGGTGCTTGAGCACCTCCACCAGACCCATCACCGAGAGGGTCTCCAGGGGAAAGCGGCTGTCGATCCCCTCGTGGATCATGCGCGGACCGCCGATGCCGCGGAACTCGACGCCGGGATGCCGGGCCTTGAGGGCGCGCATCAGGCCGGCGCCGAGGATGTCGCCGGAGAGCTCGCCGGCAACCAGGTAGACGCGCCTCACCGCCTGTCGCTCGACCGCGGGCATGACTAGCGGATGATGCCGCGGGTCGAGGCCTCGATGGAGGCGGCGAAGGCCTCGGTCTCGGCAAACTGGAAGCGGCTGCGGATTTCGCCCAGCGCCTGCTCCACGGTGAGCCCCTGGCGGTAGACCAGCCGGTAGGCCTCACTGAGCGCCTTGAGCGCCTCATGGGGGAAGCCACGGCGCTTGAGACCCACCAGGTTGAGGCCGTGGGCCTGGGCCGGGTTGCCGTTGACCATCACGTAGGCCGGCGTGTCCTTGGTGATGATGGAGCCCCCGCCGGCCATGGCGTGGGTCCCGAAGTGGCAGAACTGGTGCACCGCCGCCAGCCCGCCGAGGATAGCGAAGTCGCCCAGCCTGACGTGGCCGGCCAGGGTCACCTGATTGGCCAGGATGCAGTCGTTGCCGATCACGCAGTCGTGGCCCACATGCACATAGGCCATGAAGAGGTTGCGCGAGCCGATGGTGGTCTCGCCGCGGTCTTGGACGGTGCCGCGGTGCAGGGTCACTCCCTCGCGGACGATGTTGTCGTCACCCATCACCAGGCGTGTGGGCTCGCCGGCGTACTTCTTGTCCTGGCAATCCTCGCCCACCGAAGCGAACTGGAAGATGCGCGTACGCGCACCCAGCACCGTGGGTCCCTTGATCACCACATGGGGACCGATCCGACTGCCGGGCCCGATCTCCACGTCGGGGCCAATCACGGTAAAGGGCCCCACCTCGACGTCATCGGCGAGGCGAGCGGCGGGATCGACGAGGGCAGTGGAATGGATCAAGCGACCTTCCTCTCGGCACAGATGATCTCGGCCTCGCAGGCCAGCTCGTCGTCAACGGTCGCCTTGCAGGCGAATTTCCAGATGCCGCGCTTCTCGCGAATCACATCGGCGCGCAGCTGGAGTCGGTCCCCCGGCATCACCGGGCGCTTGAAGCGCACCTTGTCACTGCCCACCAGGTAGTAGACATAGCCATCGGCAGGCAGCTTGTTGACGGTCTTGAAGCCGAGGATGCCACAGGCCTGGGCCAGCGCCTCCAACACCAGCACGCCGGGCATGATCGGGTGGTGGGGGAAGTGGCCATTGAAGAACGGCTCGTTGATGCTGACATTCTTGTAGGCAACGATGGATTCACCGAGGGCAATCTCCGTGACCCGATCCACCAGCAGAAAGGGATAGCGGTGCGGTAGATAGTCTCGAATCTCGTTGATGTCCATTACCATCGTCACAACCTCTGGGGTGTCGGTAGCCCCGCCTTCCCGGCGGGTGCGAGCCAAGCGGCCGGGGCCGTCGGGCAAGCGGTGGATTATAGCGCTCCGGGCGCCACCCTCAACCGCCACGCTCCTTTTCGAGGCGCGCCAGCCGCTTGGCGATGTCGTCGAGCTGTTTGAAACGCACGGCATTCTTGCGCCACTGGGCGTTCTTCATCGCGCCGGTACCGGACGAGTAGACTCCCGGCTCGTGGATCGAATTGGTCACCAGGCTCATCCCGGTGACCTGGACGCCATCGCAGATCGTCAGGTGGCCGGAGAGCCCTACGCCGCCGCCCAGCATGCAGTGCCGACCCACCTTCGTCGAGCCGGCGATGCCCACGCAGCCGGCCAGGGCGCTGTGGTCACCGATCTGCACGTTGTGGGCGATCTGCACCTGGCTATCGATCTTGACGTCATTGCCGATCAGGGTGTCGCCCAGGGCGCCGCGGTCGATGCTCGAGCAGCTGCCCACCTCGACGTCATCGCCCAGCACCACCCCGCCGAGCTGAGCGATCTTGTGCCATCGGGACCCGTCGTGGGCGAAACCGAAGCCGTCTCCGCCGATCACACAGCCGCTGTGCAGGATGACCCGCTCACCGATCACCACCCCGTGGCAGACGGTGACGTTGGCGTGCAACCGCGTGCCCGTACCGATGACCGCGTCCGCCCCGACCACCGCGCCGGGGCCAACGATCACCTCATCGCCCAGGATCGCGCCGGCCTCGATCACGGCATTGGCGCCTACCTCGACCCGCTCACCCACGGTGGCGCTGGGGTCCACCACCGCCGAGGAGTGCACGCCGGCGGCCTCGCGGCTCGCCAGAGGGTCGAGAAGCCGCGACAGTGCCGCGTAGCCCAGATAGGGGTTCTCCAGCTCCAGCCGGGCGGCCGGGCAGGTCTCGCCATGCTGCGGATGCAGCAGCACCGCCGCCGCCCGGGTGCCAGTCAGATCCTTCAGGTAGGCGCGGTTGGCCAGGAAGGCGACCTGATCCGGGCCGGCCTCCTTGAGGGTGGCCAGCCCGCTGACGCGGCGGTCGGCGTCGCCGACCAGCCGGGCGCCGAGCCGACTGGCCAGTTCACCGAGGGTATAGATGGGGGTATCGCGTCGGGTCATGGCGAGAGTCCGCTGCAGCCGGCTCAGAGCAGGGTATTGAGGATCTGTGTGACTTCACCGGTCAGGTCGGGCAGGTCCTGACTGGCGTGCAGCACGCCCTGGGGCTCGACGAGCACATCGATGCCGTGGCGAGCGATCACCTGCTCCACGGCCTGCTCGAGGCGAGACTCGGCCTGCTGCAAGAACTGCTGCTCGGCCTGCTGCTGTGTCTGCATGATTTCACCGGCCAGGCGATTGAGCTCAGTCACCTTGCGATTGGCCTCCTGGCGCTCGCTGTCCGTGAGGCTACTGGCGCGTTGCTGAAGCTGGGAGAGTTCCTGTTCGAGAGCCTCTGCCTGGCGCTGCTGGCTACCGATGCGGCTCTCGAGTTCGCTCACGGAGCGCTGGGCGGCATCGGTCTGCATCAGCGCCCGGCGCCAATCCAGAACGGCCACGTCA
>PWIZ01000349.1 GCA_003560175.1 Halomonas sp.
CCCAAACAAAACGGGCCCCGACAGGGGCCCGTTTTGCTTATCCGGTACGATTCACACCAGGTCGCGGTGTTCCTCTTTCGCCTTGCGGCGATCGCGTATCACGGCGCGGATGATCAGGATCAGCACGCCCAGGGTGAGGGCGGGCCAGATCAGCACATAGAAGCCATAGAGTGCCGTCATGGTGGGTCTCCTTGTGTCGCTGCCGACGGATCGGCAGCGCGGTGGTGGCAGATTTGACGCCTGGGATCAGCGCTGGGTTGCCAGCTTGGCCGAGGTGGGCAGTGCCTCGCCGTCGGTGGTGCTCGGTGCGTCCTCGTGGGTGTCATAATCGCCCACCCGCTCGCGGATGGTATCGAAGTCGAAGTCCGGCTGGCGGCTCATCAGGCTCATCACCACGCAGACCAGAGTGCTGGCGCCATAGGCGGTCAGCGAGGCCAGCAGCACGGTGTAGTCGCGCAGGAAGCCGGTGGAAAAGATCAGCATCGCCACCAGTGCCAGGGCGGCGGCGATGAAGCCGGCGGTGCGGCCCAGGAAACCGAATACCATCAGGCCGATGATCACGCCGCCGCCGATGCTGGCCAGCAGCTCGAAGAACAGGCCGCCACCGCCGCCCAGGGGCAGCAGCTCGAAGCGCGCCAGGCAGAACAGCACCAGGGAGACCAGCACCGAGGTGGTGAAGGCCTGGTTGGTGACTCGGCTCCAGAAGCAGCTGGCGATCACCGGGAAGACGATGGCCCCCCACAGCGCACCAACGAATACCAGCATCACCAGGATGTCCAGCGAGAAGCTGGCGAAGACGATGCCCACCACGGTGGCCACGATCATGGTCAGGCGGCCCACCAGCAGCATGCGCTTCGGGTCGGCCTTGCCGCGGGCAATGTTCTTGCCGTAGACATCGGCCATCATGATCGCTGATAGCGCGGAGAGGTCGGAGTCGGCGGTGGAGGAGAGCGCACCGATCACCAGCACGAAGAACAGCGCGATGAACAGGGGCGGCAGGTAGCCGGAGACCATCTGCGGGATCAGGTTGTTCATGTCGCCATCGATCGGCTGCACGCCCAGGGTCAGCGCCATCAGGCCGATCATGCCCAGGCCGATGACGATGGCGCCATAGCCCACGGTGGCGGTGAGGAAGGTGGGTTTGATGTGGTCTTCGTTCACCGCGAACAGGCGCTGGGAGATGGTCTGGTTGCCGATGGCGTAGGCCAGCACGGCGACGAAGAAGGGGGCACCCTGGTAAAGGATGGCGTCCATAGAGAAGAAGCTGGCCTGCTCGGGCGTCAGGTTGCCGAGTCCGGCGACCAGTTCGCTGGGGCCGCCCATGGCGAAGAACACCGCGGGAATGATCACGATGGCAATGGCCATGAGCGCCACCAGCTGGGCGAAGTCGGTCATCACCGAGGCACGGAAGCCGGACCACAGGGTGTAGAGCAGCACGCCCACACCGGCGATGATCACCCCGGCCTGGAAGGAGAGCGGCGAGAGTACCGAGACCAGCGCACCGGCGGCGGTGAAGTTGACCATCAGGCTGATCACGCTTCCCAGCACGTTGGAGAGCGCCAGGATCAGCTGGCTGGAGGAGCCATGGCGGGCATGGATCAGCTCACCCAGAGTGTGGGCATTGGGGGCCAGCTTGCGGAAGCGTCGGCCGAAGGGGTAGATGAACAGGATCATCAACGCCCCCCACAGCCCGTAATGGATAGGGCCCGAGACGCCGTAGGTGTAGCCGGAGGTGGCCGCGGCATAGAAGGAGGCCGCCCAGATCCAGGTGGCGGTCATGCTGGCCGCCCCCATGCCGAAGCCGACACGGTGATTGGAAACCATGAAGGCGTCGGCGTCTTCCTTCTTCTTGCGGATCGTGAGCGTCATCAGATAGGTGCCGCCATAGAAGGCTAGCAGCAGCAGGATGACGGTCAGGGTCGAGAATTGGTGTAAGTCGCTGTTCAAGGGAAGTCTCTCGGGAAGTGGAAAGGAGTCGTCCCGGGCAGGTCGATCAGGCCGACATGCCGGAGGCGGCGAAGGCTGTGGGGCGGTGTGCATGACGACAGCCTGACGCTGGCGAGGGGTCGGCCTGGGAGCGTCCAGACGAGGGCTGTCCGGTCAGCAGGTGACCGGCACCAGGCGTGGCGCTACGTCAGGGCTCGTTGAGCAGGCACGGCAGGACGCTGCCGTCAGGGCGGCATCTACCCCGCAGAGACAGGGTCGGGTGGCGGGCGGCGCGGCATGCACCGTCCTTCATCGGCATAGTGGCGCGACATGGATTCCTTCTCTATCGATGGCGTCGACGACGAGCAGTCGAAAGTACCGGTGATCCAGTTTGCGATTAGGCAAGACCAGGGGCCAAGGCGCGGAGGCCGAGGCCTGTCGGGATCGGCTGTTGTAGGTGTTGTGGCGTGATCCGCGGGAGACACACCGTAACCACCCGAAACACAAAAGTCCAATCTGCTTCGATTCGGGGGGCAATTGTCCTCAGCTCCGCCGAAAAGCCGGCCGGGGAGCCGAGCGCCAAGCCGCTCAGCGCTCATGCTGCCCGCCAGCATCAGACAAAGAGTGGCCAGCACCGGCACCGCGTGGGCGAGGCGCTCGCACCGGGCTGAGCCAGCCGAGCACGCTATGGCGGCGATAGGTCGAAAGGTAAAATCCCGAGCGTTATACTCGGGTATTGACGTATTAGTCCCCAGATCGGAGTCGCCATGTTTCCCGAGTTCACCCTGCGCTATGCCCGCCTGCCCGAGCGGTTCTTCGAGCGTTTCGATCCCGTGCCGGTCGTCAGGCCCCAGCTGGTGGCCTTCAACCGGGCGCTGGCCGAGGAGCTCGGCTTCGACCTGGCCGCCTTCGACGCGGACCGTGCCGCCGAATCGTTCTCCGGCAATGTCGTGCCGCCAGGCGCGGAGCCCGTCGCCCAGGCCTATGCCGGCCACCAGTTCGGCCACTTCAATCCGCGGCTGGGCGACGGCCGGGCGGTGCTGCTGGGCGAGGTGACCGACCGGCAGGGGCGGCTGAGGGATATCCAGCTCAAGGGGGCGGGGATGACGCCCTTCTCGCGGGGCGCCGATGGCCGTGCGCCGCTCGGCCCGGTGCTGCGCGAGTATCTGGTGAGTGAGGCGATGCATCGGCTGGGCGTGCCCACCACCCGGGCCCTGGCCGCGGTGACCAGCGGCGAGCGGGTGTTCCGCCGGGTGCCGGAGCCGGGCGCGGTACTGACCCGGGTGGCGTCGAGCCACCTGCGGGTGGGCACCTTCCAGTATTTTGCCGCTCGGGACGATCGGGAGGCGGTCAAGGCCCTGGCCGATATGGCCATCGAGCGGCACTATCCACACCTGCATCCCGAGCTGAACCAGCGAGAGGAAGCCGAGCGCTATCTGGCGCTGCTGGAGGCGGTCTCTCAGCGCCAGGCGGCCCTGGTGGCGAAATGGATGGGCCTGGGCTTCATCCACGGGGTGATGAACACCGACAACTGCGCGATCTCCGGCGAGACCATCGACTACGGGCCCTGCGCCTTCATGGAGGCCTATTCGCCGACCATGGTCTTCAGCTCCATCGACGATCAGGGGCGCTATGCCTATCGCAACCAGCCCTGGCTCGCCCAGTGGAACCTGGCGCGCCTCGCCGAGACCCTGCTGCCGCTGCTCGACGCCGATCAGCAGCAGGCCATCGAGAAGGCCACCGCGGTGATCAAGGCCTTCGAGCCGCGCTATGAGGCCGAGTGGCTGGAAGTGTTTCGCGCCAAGCTGGGCCTGGCGACGGAAGAGGCGGGCGACCGCGAGCTGGTCGAGGCACTGCTCGCGGCGCTGGAGGCGGGCAAGGCTGACTTTACCCTGGCGTTCCGTCGCCTGAGCGAGGCGGTGGAGGAGGAAGCGCCCGCCCTGCGCGAGCTGTTCGTGAGCGACGAGGCGCTGCAGGCGTGGCTGCCCCGCTGGCGCGAGCGGTTGGCCCGGGAAGGCGGCGGCCTGGAGGCGATCGCCACGCGCATGAACGCGGTCAATCCGCTCTATATTCCCCGTAACCACCAGGTGGAGCGCATGATAGCCGCGGCCTCGGAGCACGACGATTTCGCTCCCTTCGAGGCGCTTGCCGAGGTGCTGGCCGAGCCCTTCACCGAGCAGCCCGGCCGGGAGGCCTATGCCCAGCCGGCGCCACCCACCGAGAAGGTCTTCCGTACCTTCTGCGGTACCTGAGCTGTGCTGGCTTCACGCCAGTGAAGCACCTGGTAGGAGCGCAATTCTATTGCGCGATTGGCGCCGCAGGCGCCCCGGCGGCGTTGTCGATGTTACAGAGTGCCGCCAAGGAGTCCTTCGGCCTCCATTCGCCGGGCAAAGCCCAGCTCCTACATGAAGGGCTCAACCTCAGCTGAACGTCACGCCAGCATGCGATAAACAGGAAAAAGGCGCCCGGGTGTTTCCCCGGGCGCCTCTGTATCGGTGAGCCGATATGAGCCGGGCGGGCGCCCGGCTCAGGCCATGATCACTTCTGGAATTGCTCCACGTCGAAGCGGTCGGCGTTCATCACCTTGGTCCAGGCGTTGACGAAGTCCTTCACGAACTTCTCCTGGTTGTCGTCCTGGGCGTACACCTCGGCGTAGGAGCGCAGGATGGAGTTGGAGCCGAACACCAGGTCGACGCGGGTGGCAGTGAACTTGGTGTTGCCGCTCTGGCGATCCACGATGTCGTAGGTGTTCTTGCCAGTGGGCTCCCAACGGTTCGCCATGTCGGTCAGGTTGACGAAGAAGTCGTTGGTCAGCTGGCCGACGCGGTCGGTGAATACGCCGTGCTGGGTGTCGCCATGGTTGGTGCCCAGCACGCGCATGCCGCCGATCAGCACGGTCATCTCCGGGGCGGTCAGGCCCATCAGCTGGGCGCGGTCCAGCAGCATCTCCTCCGGCTTGACCACATAGTCCTTCTTCTGCCAGTTGCGGAAGCCATCGGCCAGCGGCTCCAGCGGCTCGAAGGATTCGGCATCGGTCATCTCCTCGCTGGCGTCGCCGCGGCCCTTCAGGAAGGGGACGTGAACGCCGGAGCCGGCGGCCTTGGCGGCCTGCTCGATGCCCAGGTTGCCCCCTAGCACGATCACGTCGGCGATGCTGGCGCCGGTCTTGGCGGAGATCTGCTCGTAGACCTTGAGCACCTTGGCCAGGCGGTCCGGCTCGTTGCCTTCCCAGTCCTTCTGCGGCGCCAGGCGGATGCGGGCGCCGTTGGCGCCGCCGCGCATGTCGGAGCCACGGAAGGTGCGGGCGCTGTCCCAGGCAGTAGAGACCAGCTCATCGATGCCCAGGCCGGCGTCGGCGATCTTCTCCTTGACCACCTCTTCGATGTAGTTGGTCTCGCCCTGGGGCACTGGGTCCTGCCAGATCAGGTCTTCGGCCGGTGCATCCGGGCCGATATAGCGCGACTTCGGCCCCATGTCGCGGTGGATGAGCTTGAACCAGGCGCGTGCGAAGCAATCCTTGAAGTAGTCGGGATCTGCCATGAACTTCTCGCAGATCGCCCGGTACTTCGGATCCACCTTCATGGCCATGTCCGCATCGGTCATGATCGGATTGTGGCGAACGGATGGATCGGTGGTGTCGACCGGCCTGTGCTCTTCCTTGATGTCGATCGGTTCCCACTGCCAGGCACCTGCGGGGCTCTTCTTCAGCTCCCACTCATAGCCGAACAGCAGGTCGAAGTAGCCCATGTCGAACTGTGTCGGGTGGGTAGTCCAGGCACCCTCGATGCCCGAGGTGACCGCATTGGTTGCTTTGCCGCCAAGGTGAGGGTTGTGCCAGCCGAGGCCTTGCTGCTCGACGTCAGCGCCCTCTGGCTCCGGCCCGAGTGCTTCGGCATCGCCGTTACCATGGCACTTGCCGACGGTGTGGCCGCCGGCGGTCAGGGCGGCGGTTTCCTCATCGTTCATCGCCATGCGTGCAAAGGTCACGCGGACCTGCTCGGCGGTCTTCTGCGGGTCGGGCTGGCCGTTCACACCCTCCGGGTTCACATAGATGAGGCCCATCTGGACGGCCGCCAGCGGATTCTCCATGGTGTCGGGCTTTTCGACATCTTCGTAACGGCTGTCGGAGGGCGCCAGCCACTCCTTTTCCGCCCCCCAGTAGATATCTGTTTCCGGATGCCAGATATCCTCACGGCCGTAGGAGAAGCCAAAGGTCTTGAAGCCAAAGGATTCGTAGGCCACGTTGCCGGCGAGGATGAACAGATCTGCCCAGCTGACCCTGTTGCCGTACTTCTTCTTGAGCGGCCAAAGCAGTCGACGGGCCTTGTCCAGATTGCCGTTGTCGGGCCAGGAGTTGATGGGGGCAAAACGTTGGTTGCCGGTACCGGCGCCGCCTCGGCCGTCGGCAATGCGGTAGGTGCCCGCCGCGTGCCACGCCAGGCGGATCATCAGGCCGCCATAGTGGCCCCAGTCGGCCGGCCACCACTCCTGACCGTTGGTCATCAGCTCGTGCATGTCCTTTTCAAGGGCTTCGTAGTCGAGCTTCTTGACCTCTTCCCGATAGTCGAAGTTTTCCCCCATCGGATTGGATTTGCGATCGTGCTGGTGGAGGATATCCAGCTTCAGAGATTCCGGCCACCAGGCAACAACATCCGCTTTTTCCTGCGTATTGCCGCCGTGCATTACCGGGCATTTGCCGGTGTTCTGCTGATCACCCATATCGTTCTCCAATCATGCCTGCTTTGTTGTAACCACTACCGTTGTATAGACGATGGCGGTTCGGCGGGACAATGAGTCAAATCAACCTTCGGCTATGGGGTGCCTTCGGCCGCTGCTCAACGTCCTTGTAGCTCCAACCTACTCCCCATCAATCTATTAGCACAATGCGAGATTGCCGACCGTGTCGATAGCGAATCTTTATCGCCTCGAGGTTCGCGAAACGGCGCTGCTCGCCTGGCCAGGCTGACGCCTCGGCCAGGGTTGAGAAAAAGCCTTTGTAGATGTAGTAAGATGTGTCCGGTTTGTGACTTTGTAGTGACTTGCTCTCGGGAATTCAGGAGGTCATTGCGCCAAGGCATGCGCAAGACGAGCGGGAGGTGGCTTGCTCAAACGTCTGATACCCGGCGTCCTCAAGAGGCGCCTCGATACCCTGCAGGGAAGGCTGCTGGTAGGGCTGGTGGCGACCTGGCTGGTCATCATCGGCCTATTGCTGGGCGTGGCCTGGGGCATCGGCCAGACGCTGGTGCGCGAGGCGAACCTGTCCCACCTGGGCTATCAGACGGAAATGTTGAGCCGAAGCCTGCAGGACCGGCTCAGCCAGCGTTTCACGGCGCTGGTGCATTTCACCGATCAGCTGGCCGAGGGGCCGCCGGCGGAAATCACGCGGCACCTGACGGCGAATCGCAGCCTGTTGGCCGATTTCGAAGGGGTCGCGATCATCGACGCCGATGGTGTGGTGATCGCCGACATGCCGGAGGTGCCTGGCCGCGTCGGCCTCGAAACCTCGTCCCTGGAGTATTTCACGATGATGCGCCACTCCCCCTCGCCCTATGTCAGTCGCCCCTTCACGGGACGGGCCAGTGAGCAACCGCTGGTGATGATGCTGGTGCCGCGTTTCACCGCCGACGGCGAGTTCGACGGACTGGTGGGCGGGGTGTTGAACCTGGCCCACGGCCAGTTCTTTCGCAGCATCGCCTCGCTGACCTTTCAGCACCGGGGGCACGTGGCAATTCTCACGGCCGAGGGCGAGCCGATATTCGTCCCGGACTCCCTCAAGGAGCACGTAGAGACGCTGCAGCGCCTGAATCCGCTGGACTTCCATCTGGCGCTGGACGGCTGGCAGGGAGAA
>PWIZ01000238.1 GCA_003560175.1 Halomonas sp.
TAGGTGATGTCGCAGGCGTAGGCGTCACGCTTCTCCACGCCGGTCTGGCCGGCATGGATGATGCCGACGCTGAGACCGAGGTATTCGTAGAGCGGACGCATCCACTCGGCGTCACGTCGGGCCAGGTATTCGTTCACCGTGACCACGTGAACGCCCTTGCCGGAGAGGGCGTTGAGGTAGACGGCAAGCGTAGCCACCAGGGTCTTGCCCTCACCGGTCTTCATCTCGGCGATACGGCCGTTGTGAAGGGTCATGCCACCGACCATCTGGACGTCGAAATGGCGCATGCCCATCACACGCTTGCTCGCCTCACGCACGGTGGCGAAAGCCTCCGGGAGCAGGTCGTCGAGGGTCTCGCCCGCCTCGAGACGTCCACGGAACGCCTCGGCACGAGCCTTGATATCGTCGTCGTCCAGCGCCTCGAGCTCAGGTTCGAAGACGGTGACGCGCTCGGCCTGGCGGCCCATGCGTTTGACTTCACGGTCGTTCTTGGAGCCGACGACCTTGCGCAACAGGGAATTGATCATGAGGGGTCCAATCTTTGCGTGTGGCATCATGCCGGCCGCCAGGGGCAGCCGGCCAGAATCAGGTATTCAGCGTGCCCACGCAGCGGGCGGCCCCCGGCGGGTCAGGACATCATGGGCGGCGGTGGTGCGGCCCGGGCGCGGCAACGGCCAGCGAGAGCGCTGAGGGCAAAGGCCGCGCAGGTTACGGGGAAGCGGCCAGGCGCGATGCGCGCGCCTCCGGGCCCTGAGGCGAGAGCTGGCCCGGATCAGCGCCGGCGCCAGGATACACACCTGCACCAGGCGCTCGGCCTGCCGCAGCGGCGCGCCCTGAACCAGGCCGGCCGGCAACAGGCAGCCCACCAGCAGCCCGGCCAGCCACCAGCGCGCCGGGCGCCGACGCGTCACGGCGGCGCGGCTCTCGGCATCATGGGGCTGAGTGCGGGGTGGCATGCTGACGATGAACTCCCGAGCGTGCTAGGGTGACGGGCAACGGGGCCCGATGATGATTGGGTTCCTCCGGCCGGTGGTCGAGCCGGCAGAAAGCTCCGAGAAACAAGCCCATGAGTATAAAGGCTAAGCGCTTCCGCGCCCAGCCCATGACCCGTCTGCTCGAAGGGCACGGCGAACTGGGCTCACTGATGCGCATGGCGAGACTGATCGATCGCGCTCAACAACACCTTCGCGACAACCTGCCCGCCGAAGTGGCGGCCCACCTGCACGTGGGCGGCTTTCGTGAGGGCCGACTGACCCTGATCACCGACGGCGCGGCCTGGCTTACCCGGCTGCGCTACGAGCAGGCACGGCTGCTCGAGCTTCTCCATCAGCTCCCCGGCTTCGAGGCGGTTACCGGCTTCACCTTCAAGGTTCGCCCGGTGCGCCCGGTCAAGGTCCCCCTCCGCCAGGTGCGTCACCTACCGGCCGGGGCGGCCGACGAGCTTTCCAGCTGCGCCGAGGATGTCAGCAACCCGCGCCTCAAGGCGGCGCTCCAGCGCCTCGCCGCCCACGCCGAACGCGAGACATAGGCGGACGAACCGGGATGGCGCGTCGCCGCCAAGACAAACAGCCCCTGCAGCAGTGCTGCAGGGGCTGTTTTTGTTTCAGGCTCGAGGCGTGCCGTTGAGACCTCGCGCGACCTCGAACTCAGGCCATGGCTGGCGCGGCGTAGGAGATGGGCGCCGCTTCCGCCTCCCCCTCGAAGGTAACGATCTCGAAGGCCTCGGGCTGGTCGAGCAGGGCGCGACACAACTGGTTGTTGAGGGCATGACCTGACTTCACCCCGCGGAACTCGCCAATCAGGCTGTGGCCAAGCTGGTACAGATCACCGATGGCGTCGAGCACCTTGTGCTTGACGAACTCATCGTCATAGCGCAGGCCGCCCTCGTTGACGATGCGGTAGTCGTCCACCACGATGGCGTTGTCCAGGCTCCCACCAAGCGCCAGGTTGTTGGATCGCAGGTATTCCAGATCACGCATGAAGCCGAAAGTGCGGGCCCGTGAGACCTCCTTGACGAAGGAGGTGGTGGAAAAATCCACCATAGCGGTCTGGGACTGCTCCTCGAATGCGGGATGGTCGAAGTCGATGGCAAAGGCGACCTTGAAACCCTGATGGGGACGGAAGGTGGCTTCTTTGTCACCATCGCGAACCGTGATATCCCGCTTGATACGAATGAATTTCTTGGGTGCGTTCTGCTCACTGATCCCGGCGGACTGGATCAGAAACACGAAGGGGCCGGCACTCCCATCCATGATCGGCACCTCAGGGGCGCTGAGGTCGACGTAGGCATTGTCGATACCGAGACCGGCGAACGCCGACATCAGATGCTCGACGGTAGCCACCTTGGCACCACCGGCGGAGAGCGCCGTGCAAAGGGTGGTATCGGTGACGTTGTCGGCCTGCGCCGGGATCTGCACCTCGGGTTCCAGATCAGTGCGCACAAAGACGATGCCGGTATCCACGGGCGCCGGGCGCAAGGTCATATAGACCTTCTTGCCGGAGTGCAGGCCGACGCCGGTGGCGCGGATGACGTTCTTCAGGGTGCGTTGTCTGATCATGAGCGGGAGCCAGGCTGTTGTCGGGTTATCAAACAGTGTTCACTATAACACCGAACGGGCGTTTCAGCCAAGAAACCTCGACCAACACGCCCCATGGTTACGATAGAGCGACTCAATCGGCCTGGCGACGCAGAAAGGCCGGGATATCGAGATAATCATCGAGTTCCTGGGAACGGCGCTTCTCTCCACGCGGCTTGGCCGACTCATCGGATTCGGCGCTGCGCGCCGCGGCCGGCTGGCGCGCCGCGGCCGGCGACGCCTGGCGCTTGCGATACTCAGACCCGGCCTCACTGCGCTTGACCGGCTCGCGACCCGCCGACTTCTGCTGCTGGCGGCCATCAAGCCCGGCAGCCACCACGGTGACACGCAGCTCATCGGTCATCTCCATGTCGATGGAGGTGCCCACTACGATGGTGGCGTCCTGGGAGGCGAACTCCTGGACGGTGGCGCCCACGTCGTTGAACTCGCCGATGGAGAGATCCGGGCCGGCGGTGATATTGACCAGGATGCCGCGCGCGCCGTGCAGATCGATATCCTCGAGCAGCGGACTCCGGATCGCCTTCTCGGCGGCTTCGCGGGCGCGGTTCTCGCCAGTGGCGCCGCCGGTGCCCATCATCGCCATGCCCATCTCGGACATCACGGTGCGCACGTCGGCGAAGTCGACGTTGATGATGCCGGGGCTGGTAATCAGCTCGGCGATGCCCTGGACGGCGCCCAGCAGCACGTCGTTGGCGGCGCTGAAGGCGGTCAGCAGGCTGGCGCTCTTGCCCAGCACCGAGAGCAGTTTCTCGTTGGGGATGGTGATCAGCGAGTCAACATGCTCGGAGAGCTCCTTCATGCCCTCCTCGGCGGCACGCATGCGTTTGGGGCCCTCGAAGGGGAAAGGCCGCGTGACCACTGCCACGGTGAGGATGCCCAGCTCCTTGGCGACCTGAGCCACCACCGGGGCACCGCCGGTACCAGTGCCGCCGCCCATGCCCGCGGTGATGAACACCATGTCGGCGCCATGGAGCAGCTCGGCGATACGTTCACGGTCTTCCATGGCCGCCTGGCGCCCCACCTCGGGGTTGGCGCCTGCGCCGAGCCCCTTGGTGATCTCGCTGCCGAGTTGGAGCACGGTCTTGGCGGACACTCGCTTGAGCGCCTGAGCATCGGTATTGAGGCAGATAAACTCCACGCCTTCGATGTTGCTCTCGACCATGTGATTGACGGCGTTGCCGCCGCCGCCACCGACACCGATCACCTTGATGACCGCGCTGCTTGAGGGTGCGCTATCTACCAGTTCAAACATTTGCCCCGTCTCCTGGATCGCTACCGCGACCCTGTCAGAAATTTCCTTTCAACCAGCCCTTGAGCCTTGCCAGCGCCGGCATGCCTTCTGCCAAGCCGCGCCGGCCGGCGTCCTCACGCCGCGCCTGGACCGGTATCACGCTGCCCTGTGTCTGTCGACCATGCCCCTGGCGGGTTTCCTGTAGAGCGTAATGCAGCAAACCGACACCGGTCGAATAAATCGGGTTGCGCACCACATCGGCGAGCCCGCGCACATTCTGTGGACAGGCGATACGCACCGGCATGTGGAAGATCTCCTCGGCCAGCTCAACCACGCCTTCCATACGCGAGGTGCCACCGGTCAGCACCACTCCCGCGGCGACCAGATCCTCGTATCCGCTGCGACGAAGCTCATCACGCACCAGCGTGAAGAGCTCTTCGTAACGCGGCTCTACCACTTCGGCCAAGGCCTGGCGGGAGAGGTCCCGGGCCGGCCGGTCACCGACGCTGGGAACCTTGATCAGTTCGTCACTGGCGGCCAGCTGAGTCAGCGCGCAGGCATACTTGACCTTGATTTCCTCGGCATGCTGAGTCGGGGTGCGCAGCGCCATGGCGATGTCGTTGGTGACCTGATCCCCGGCGATGGGGATGACGGAAGTGTGACGGATAGCCCCCTCGGTAAACACGGCAATGTCGGTGGTGCCGCCACCGATGTCCACCATGCAGACTCCCAGCTCTCGCTCATCCTCGGTCAACACCGCCATGCTCGAGGCGAGCTGTTCGAGGATGATCGCATCGACCTCCAGGCCACAGCGACGCACACATTTCTCGATATTCTGCACGGCGTTCATGGCGGCGGTCACCAGATGGACCCGAGCCTCCAGGCGAACCCCCGACATTCCCAGCGGCTCGCGTATGCCCCCCTGGGTATCGATGGAGAACTCCTGGGGAAGCACGTGGAGCACCCTCTGCCCCTCGGAAATGGCCCGAGCGCGAGCAGAGTCGATGACGCGATCGATGTCGGAGGGTGTGACCTCACGCTCCTTGATCGCAACCACGCCGTCGGAGTTCATGGAGCTGATATGGCTCCCGGCGACACCGACATAGACCGAGTGAATATCACAGCCGGCCATCAGTTCAGCCTCTTCCACGGCACGCTGGATGGACAGCACCGTGGATTCGATGTTGATCACCACCCCTTTCTTCATGCCGCGAGAAGGGTGCGAGCCGATACCGGCGATCTCGATGCCGCCGTCATCGGTGGGCTGCCCCACGATCGCCACGACCTTGGACGTTCCGATATCCAGCCCGACTACCATATTGGACGCATTGGAAGGACCTGCCATGAGTCGGGAACTCTCCTCAAGCTTGGCCCGCATTCAGGAGCCTGCTTCATATGAAATTAGCCTGGGCCCAATTATAGGAGCAACTGGAGGTTATCCTCCACCCCGGCAAGCAAATCACTTTTCACGATACGGCGATTTTGCGGGAAAAGAAACAGGCGCATGCCGTTGGTCATGCGCCTTTCCCCAGAAAAAGGGGTCAGTCCTCCCCTGCCCCCTCACCTTCTGCCGGGTCCGTTTCTCCATGCCAGGCAACGGCGACGCCGTTGGGATATCGGAGGTCGATGTAGCGGATATGCGACGACTGTGAACCCAGCTGACGCTGCCAAGCCGCGGACAACCTTCCCAGCCGCGCCTCGCGATCACTACGACCGAGCATGACCCAGACGCCGTCGTCGAGCTGAAAGCGCCAGGCGCCGCGGGGCTCAAGGCGCAGCTGAGAGAGCTCGAGGCCCATAGCGCCGAAGCGAGTGGCCAGACGCTCATGGTAGGCCAGCACTTCAGCGCCGCTGCCGGCGGGGCCGGACAGGTCCGGCAAGTCGCCAGGGGGCGACACCGGGCCGAAGGCGAAGGGCTCGCCCGCGGGATTGAGAAGGTAGTCATCGTTCCAGCGCGCCACCGGCATCTGCTCCACCAGTTCGAAGGTCAATGCATTGGGCCACTCGCGGGTGACACGCACCTCGTGTATCCAGTCGATGCTCAGCGCCTCCTCGCGCAGCTCGGCCACGTTCACCGACAGCCAGGTACGGCCGCGAATCAGTGGCGCCAGCCGATCGCGCAGGTAGTCGGCGTTGACGTGGGTGAACTCGCCAGCGATGGAGACCCTCTCGATGGGCCGGTCAAGCCACAGCCACAGGGCACGTCCGCCAGCGCCGAACAGCACCAGCAGCAGCACCACCCCGAGCAGCCCTCCGCGACGCGTCATGCCCGCTGCACCTCCAGGGTGGCGGCGAGAATGCGCAGTACCAGGGCCTCGAAGTCGATGCCTGCGTAGGCTGCCGACTGAGGCACCAGGCTGTGGTCGGTCATGCCCGGCGAGGTGTTGACCTCGATCAGCCAGAAGTGCCCCTGGGCATCGCGCATCACATCGACCCTGCCCCACCCCTCGGCGCCGACCGCCTCAAAGGCACGGCGACAGAGTTCGCCAAGCTCGGCCTCCTCGGCGTCGCTGAGCCCGCAGGGCAGGTGATAGCGCGTCTCATCGGAGAGGTACTTGGCCTCGTAGTCGTAGAAGCCCCCGGGCACCTCGACGCGAATGGCGGGCAATACCACGTCGCCAAGGAGAGACACCGTGTACTCCTCCCCCTTGATGAAGCGCTCGGCCATCACCCGGGCATCGAAGCGGGCCGCCTCGTGGTAGGCCGACGCCAGGGCCTCGGCGCTCTCGACGATGCTGATGCCCAGGGTCGAGCCCTCATGAACCGGCTTGACGATCAGCGGCAGGCCCAGACGCGCCACCACCGCCGCCCAGTCGGCATCCGCCTCGAGCATGACCGACTCTGGCGTCGGCAGGCACAGGGCCTGCCACACCAACTTGGTACGCTGCTTGTCCATGCCCAGCGCCGAGGCCAGCACGCCGCTGCCGGTGTAGGGGATGCCGAGCAGCTCCAACGCCCCCTGCAGGGTGCCGTCCTCGCCGCCGCGACCGTGCAGGGCGATAAAGACCCGATCGGGGTTCAGGGCTTCGAGCCCCACCAGGCCACCCTCGGCGGGATCATAACCGATGGCGTCCACACCGGCGCGCTGCAGAGCCGCCAGCACCGCCGCGCCGCTCTTCAGGGAGACCTCCCGCTCGGCGGAGCTGCCACCGTAGATCACGGCCACACGCCCCAGATCGTTCACCAGGCTCATAGGGTCACCTCGTCGAGGACCAGGGCCGCCTCGGTCAGGGCCTGGGCGATCCCGCCCACATCACCGGCGCCCTGGGTGATCAGGATGTCACCGGGGCGCAGCACCCTGGCGAGCAGGCCGGGCAGCTCTCCCTTCTCCTGGACGAAGAGCGGGTCCACCTCGCCGCGCTGGCGGATGGAGCCGGCGAGGGTGCGACCCTCGGCGCCGGGGATCATTGCCTCACCGGCGCTGTAGACGTCCAGCAGCAGCAGGGTATCGACGCCGGAGAGCACCCGCACGAAATCCTCGTAGAGGTCCCGGGTGCGGGAGTAGCGATGGGGCTGATAGAGCATCACCAGACGCCGATCGGGCCAGCCCGCGCGCACCGCCCTGATCACCATCTCCACCTCGCGGGGGTGGTGGCCATAATCATCCACCAGCATCACCTCGCCCTCGCCCCCCGGCGCTGGGAAGTCTCCCTGCACCTGGAAGCGGCGCCCCACCCCCTGGAACCCGGCCAGACCGCGCAGGATGGCATCGTCGGCCACCCCCGCATCGCTGGCCACGGCGATGGCCGCCAGAGCGTTCAAGGCGTTGTGCCGCCCGGGCATGGCCAGCCGGATCGCAAGCGGCGCCAGCCCACCGGGACGATGGGCGGTGAAGCGGATCTCGCCGGCCTGCTGCAGGAAATCGGCGATGCGGTAGTCGGCGTCATCGCTGAAGCCATAGGTGATGAACTGGCGATGCACCCGATCCAGCAGGCTACGCA
>PWIZ01000301.1 GCA_003560175.1 Halomonas sp.
GCCGGCTGGCTGGATGACAGCCTCAACGAGGCCTTCTATCCGGCGCGCCTGGCCGGCCAGCACTTCGAGGCCTATGCCCACGCACGCGGCATCACCCTCTCCTTCTCCGGCTGGCGCGACCGCCAGGAGAGGATGATGGAGCGGGTGCTGGAGCAACTGCAGTCCGGAGAAATGGACGAAGCCAGCATCGAGCGGGTGCGCTATCGCCTGCAACGGGAGTGGCGTAACGCCCCCCAGGCGGCGCTGCATCGCCAGGCCGGACGCACCCTGGCCGAAGCGCTGGTGCGCCCGCAGTGGCCCAGCGCCGCCCTGCTGGAGGCGAGCCGGGAGCTGACCGCGGATGACCTGCGCGATTACCGCGACGCCCTGCTGGCCGAGCTGCGTCTGGAGGCCATGGCGGTGGGCAACCTGGCGGCCGACGAGGCCGAGACCCTGGGTCGCGGGGTCGCCGAGGCGCTTTCTCCGAGCCTCGAGGCGTCCGCCATTCCCAATCTCTTGCCGCTGCGGCCCGACGCCGATCTGCCCAGCCTGACGCCGCATACCAGCCGCGAGGAGTCGGTGGTGCTGCGCTACCTGCAGGGCCCCGACCGTTCACTGGCAAGCCAGGCCCGGCTGGCGGTCCTCGGCCAGCTGATCGATACCCCCTTCTATCAGCGCCTGCGCACCGAGGAGCAGCTCGGGTATGTAGTCAACGCCGGCTACTCACCGATGCTGGACGCCCCCGGACTGGCGCTGCTGGTGCAGTCGCCGGAAACCGACAGCGCGGCGATCGACCTACGCATCGACGCCTTCCTCGATGACTTCGAGATCACCCTGGAGACGCTGGACGACAAGGCTCTGACGCCCTATCGACAGGCGGTGCATGATCGCCTGACTCAGCGCGACACCAGCCTCGCGGGCCGCGCCGGTCGGCTGTGGCAGGCCATGTCCTTCGGCGACACCGAGTTCGATCGCCGGGAGCGGCTCGCCGAGCGGGCGCTGGCGGTCGATGCCGATGAACTGCGCAAGCTGTGGCCAAACCTGCGCGAGGCGGCGGTGGCCAGGGTCGCCTTCGACCCTGGCAACAAGCCTGACGACGTACTGGCCCTGGCCCGGCATCTGGAGCCGCTGCCGGAGGTGGATGAGTGAAGAGTGAAGGGTGAGGAGTCACGCAAGATAAGCGAGGGGCCCCTGTGGGAGCGGGGCTCCGCCCGGCGAATGGCGGCGCAGCCGCCCGGCGGTGTCACGGCCTGCGCCGTGACCACAACCTTCGCCACGCAGAGCGTGGCTCCCACCAACATCAACAGCCTCGGTGGTAGCTCGTGGTCTCCAAGGCCTTAGGGGCGATACCTCAATCGAAGGCCTGGGGGGGCATCATCGCCTCCACGTGCATCACCAGCTCTTCGAGCACCTGGCGATCACGGTCGCTCAGCGCTACCTGATTGAGCCGTTCAATCTCCCGGGCGAATCCCTTGAGGGTGAGGCTGGCCACCGACGAGTCGTTCATGCGCGCCCAGCGATAGGCCTCCCACTGAGCCAGCTCCTCGCCTTCCAGGGTCTCGGGATAGCTGCGCGCCCGGAAACGGAACAGCATCTCCTCCAGGCGCGGATCCTGAAAGGCGAAACGGGCCCCCACCAGGTCCCAGGGGGCGCTGTCACGCACGCGCTGCATCTGCTGGCGATCCGCCGGCGAGAAGAAGCCACCGGCGTAGAGCATCAGGTCGGGGTCCTCGGGACCCGCGGGCGCCGGGGCGGCGAACACCTCGCTCACCCGGGCGGCCACCTCGGGGTGGGCAGCGAGGCGTTTCCAGTGCTCGCGGCAGGCGACCACATCCAGCCCCAGCCGGGTGACGATCTCCCCGTATTCGCCCTGGCGGGGGCCCTCCACATCCTTCAGCGCGCTGGCCGGAAAGAGCACCGGACACTTGTTGATGTGAATCACCTTGAGGGGGATGCGCTCCTCGCCCTCGGCCAGGTCGTCGTTGCTGACGAAGACTCGCTGGCGGATCTGCTCCGCGGAGAGGTCGAAGAGCGGGGTCGGGTCCATCGAGAGATCGTAGACAATGACCCCATTGGGGTTGGTGGGATGCTCGGCCAGCGGCACCACCAGGGCGGCGCAGCCGCGGCTGGCCGGATAGCGGCGAGAGATATGCAGCACCGGCTTGCGCCCCGGCACGTCGAGCAGCCGGGCCACCGAGCGCTTGCCGCGCAGTCCCAGCAGATAGTCGAAGAGCCGCGGGTTCGCCTCTCGCAGCCGCTTCGCCAAGGCAATCGTCGCACGCACATCGGCCAGGGCATCATGGGCGCCCACGTGGGCGATGCCGTTGGCGGCGGTCAGGTCCTCGAGGCGAAAGCTCGGCGCGCCATCCTCCCGACTCGGCCACTCGATGCCTGACGGGCGCAGGGCATGGAAGGCCCGTACCACGTCGATCAGATCCCAGCGGGAGTTACCGTTCTGCCACTCGCGCGCATAGGGGTCGACCAGGTTGCGGTAGAAGAGGTGGCGGGTCACCTCATCATCGAAGCGCAGGTTGTTGTACCCCAGCACGCAGGTGCCTGGCGCTCTCATCAGCGCCTCGATGCGTCCGGCGAACTCCGCCTCTGGCAAGCCTCGGCGGCGCGCCTGCTGAGGCGTGATTCCGGTGATCAGGCAAGCCTGGGGATGGGGTAGATAGTCGTCGGCGGGCTTGCAGAACCAATCCACAGGCTCACCGACCTCGTTGAAGTCGGCGTCGGTGCGGATTGCCGCGAACTGGGCCGGGCGGTCACGGCGCGGGTCGGCGCCAAAGGTCTCGTAATCGTGCCACAGAAAGGTCAGCGGGGCAGCGGGCGGCGCCATGGGCGGACTCTCCGACGGTCAGGCTGGGATGGAGGCCACAGCCTAGCACAGCACCTCTCGTCACTCAGCCGGGTGAGCCCTTGGGCAGGGTGACGTTGAGCTCCAGCACCGAGCAGTTGTCCTCGCTGTCCAGGCTGATGTTGATGGCGTCGTCGTCCACCTGGACGTAGCGACGGATCACCTCCAGCAGCTCTTTTTCCAGCATCGGCATGTAGTCGGGCTGGCCACGCTGAGTGCGCTGGTGTGCCACGATGATCTGCAGCCGCTCCTTGGCGACTGAGGCGGACTTCTTGCGCTCTCGCTTCAGGAATTCAAGCAGTTTCACCGGCGAACCCCTCCAAACATGCGGCTAAGCAGGCTTTTTTTCTGGTACTCGTGGAAGCGCAGAGGCACTTCCTCGCCGAGCAGGCGCGCCACCGTATCGGTGTAGGCCTGGCCGGCATCGCTGGCGGCATCATGGGTCACGGGCACCCCCTGGTTGGAGGCGCGCAGCACCGCTTCGGACTCGGGGATCAGGCCAATCAGATCGATGGCCAGGATCTCGCGGATGTCATCGAGATTGAGCATATCGCCCAGATCGACCCGCTCCGGGTTGTAGCGAGTGACCAGCAGATGTTCCTTAATCGGCTCCTCACCGCGCTCGGCGCGACGGGTCTTGGAGGCCAGCAGGCCGAGGATGCGGTCGGAGTCACGCACCGAGGAGACCTCGGGGTTGGTGACCACGATGGCTTCATCGGCGAAGTACATGGCCAGCTGGGCGCCGCGTTCGATGCCCGCCGGGGAGTCGCAGAGAATGTAGTCGAAATCCTTCTTCAGGGTCTCGAGCCCCTTCTCGACGCCCTCCTGGCTCAGGGCGTCCTTGTCGCGGGTCTGGGAGGCCGGGAGAATATGCAGGTTGTCGACCCGCTTGTCGCGGATCAGTGCCTGGCTCAGCCCCGCCTCTCCCTGAATGACGTTGACCAGGTCGTAGACCACCCGGCGCTCGCAGCCCATGATCAGGTCGAGGTTGCGCAGCCCCACGTCGAAGTCGATGACCACGGTCTTGTTGCCGCGCAGCGCCAGGCCGGTGGCGATGGCTGCCGCGCTGGTTGTCTTGCCGACGCCTCCCTTGCCGGAGGTCACAACGATGATCTTGGCCAAGAGTCGCTTCCTGTCTGTCATTGAATAGTAAAGAGATGACCGTCTCGGTCATGTCGAGCCTCAGGCCAGCGACGTGATGCCGAGTTGGTCTCCGTCGAGGCGCACCTGCACCATGGCGCCCAGCAGGCGCGGATCGATGTCCTCGAGACGCTTATAGTTGCCGGCCACCGAGAGCAGCTCGGCGTGGAGTTCACGGCAGAAGATGCCGGCCAGGGGATCACCGTGGATACCGGCCAGTGCACGGCCGCGCAGGGCGCCATAGACATGCACGCTACCCGCGGCCAGCACCTCGGCGCCGGCATTGACCGCACCGACCACCACCAGGTCTCCCTCGGGGGCGGTGATCTGCTGGCCGGAGCGCACCGTACCACGGAAGATCCTCCCGCCACTGGCCACGCCGGGAGGTGATGACAGGGCGGCCTCCTCCTCACTGCCCTCCTCGATGTCCGCCGTGGACACGCTCTCGAGAGCCCTGGGACGGTTCGCCTCCAGGGGCGGGAACCAGCCCAGGCCCAGCGCCCAGGCCGACTGCTTTACCGGCTCGGCGCCACCACGCACGGCCACCGGCAGAAGCTTGTGGGCACGGCATACCGCGCAGATGCGCTCCAGGGCCAGGTGAGGCTCGTCTAGCTTCTCGACGCTAAGCACTACCGGAGTGTGCTGAAAGAAGGCCGGGGACTGGCTCAGCTTCCCGGCGAGCTGGTCGCGAATCCGCTCTGGGTCGGCGCTGGTCAGCTCCATGACAGTCATCGGCAGCATGCCGCCCTTGAAGGTAAAAGCCATGCTGTCCCTGTCCACTTTGAGGCTCATTGCCGAACTCCACATGGGTGTTGGTCGAGGTACGCTATCAAAGCTAAGCGAGTGTCGCGCCCCCTGCAACTGATCATACGCCTAGCGGTGTCCCCCTGTCAGGGTCTCCAGACGGCCACAGCACAGGCTTTTCCCCAGCGGCACCGCATGCTTAGATACCCTCATGCCCACTACCGGTGCTGTGCCTGACGGCCAGCCCGTGACCACCCGACAGTCACCGACAACCAACAATCAACCGGCGCGTCCCGGTGCGTGATGCGCCCTTCATCAGGATCGCCCATGTCAGGACTCCTTCGCCGTCTGTTCGCCCCGCGCTGGCAGCACCCCGATCCCCAGGTGCGACGCCAGGCCATTGCGCGCCTCGACCACGCACGTGCCGAACACCGCCAGGCACTGGAGCGGCTCGCCCGGGACGAGGAGTCCTCCGTGCGGGCCATGGCGCTGGCCCGCCTCGACGACCCCGAGCGGCTGCTCGGCCTGCTCGACGAAGGCGGCGCATCGGAAGAACTCTCCCACCGGCTGGTCGCACTGCTCGCCGGGCGCACCGGCAGCCTGGAGCTGGGCGCTCGGGTCGCCCTGATCAAACGGCTCGATGATGCCGCCCTGCTGGCCGAGCTCTGCCTGCAGGGCGACAACCAACAGCTGCGCCTGGCCGCCCTGGAAAGACTGGACGGCGAGGAGGCGCTGATCCGCCAGGCCTGCGACAACGGTATCGCCGCCGTGCGACACGCCGCCGCCGAGCGGGTCGAAAGCGAAGCCGGGCTGGCCCGCCTCGCCCAGCAGGCCCGTCGCGACCGCCAGGTGGTGCGCCAGGCCCGCGAGCGCCTCAACCGCCTACGTGCTGACACTGCCCAGCTGGCCGCTGGCCGTGAACGCCGCGAAGCGCTTCTCGCCGACCTGGAGCGCCATGCCACCGCCCCCTGGGAGCCCCTCTATGCCGGTCGTTTTCGCCACCTGATGCGCGAGTGGGCGACCCTGCAGGACCTGCCCGACGCCAGCCAGGAACGCCGCTACCACGATGCCTGCCTGCGCTGCCGCAAGGTGATCGGCGACCACGAGGCGCAGAAGCGCGCCAGTGAAGCCGACGAGGCGCGCCGCGAGGACGCCGAGCAGGCCAGAGTGGCCCTGGTGGAGGCCCTCGAGGAGGGTGTCGAGGCCCTGGGTCGCAGCGAGGTGGTCACGGCCCAGGACATCGCCAGCCTGCGCGCCCAGAAGCAGTTGCTGGCCCACCGCTGGCAGGCGCTCTCCGACCAGCATCTGGCCGACCAGACGCTGCGCCAACGCTACGACGCCCTCCGCGAGGGCTTCGAGCGCATCAGCCAGGCCTGGGTCCGCTTAGAGGAGCGCAACGACGAGGTCGAGCGCGCCCTGACCGATGGCGATGACGAGCGCCTCGTGGCGCTCCTCAGCGCCCTCGCCTGGCCCGAGGACCTGGCCCCCACCCCGCTGCTGCTTAGAGCTCGCGAACGCCTTACATGGCAGGACGCCCCGGCTGAGGACCAGGCCGAGCGCCTGGCGCGCTTCGTCGCCGATCTCGACGAGCTGGAACGCCTGCTGGAGCGCGGCGCCTTCAAGGGCGCCAGCCGCCTTCATCAGCGCCTGCGCCAAACCGCCGACAAGCTCGACATCAGCGCTCGCCAGCCCGACGCGGCGCGCCTGAGACAGCTGGGGGCGCGGCTGGCCGAACTGCGCGACTGGCGCAGTTTCGTGGCCGGCCCCAAGCGCGATCAACTTGTCCAGGCCATCGAGGCCCTGGCCGAGGACGCCAGCCTCGTCGACGCCAGCCTGGACCGCCATCATCGCCAACTGGTCAAGGAGTGGAAGTCGCTCGGCGACGCTGCCGCCAACCGCGAGCAGTCGACCCGTTTCCGGGCCGCCTCCGACCTCATCCACGCACGCCTGGCCCCATGGCGTGAGCGACTCGATGCGGAACGCCGGGCCAACCTGCTCACCCGAGAGACCCTCTGCGAGCAGCTCGAGACGCTGCTTGACCAGCCCGCCGAGGAAGCCGACCCGGATGCGCTGCGCGAGATCCGCGATCGCGCCAGGGACCAGTGGCGGCGTGCCGCCCCGGTGCCCCGGGACCAGGCCGAAGCTATCGGGCGTCGCTTCGGTCGTATCCGCCACGCGCTCCAGGCGTTGATCGACCAGCGCGCCCAATCGGTCGCCGAGACCAAGCGCGATCTCATCGAACAGGTACGTGCCCTGCTCAGCCAGACGATGCCCGCCGCACGTCGCGCCGAGGCAGTCAAGGCGCTGCAGCAGCGCTGGCGTGACCTGGGCCGAGCCCCACGGGGCGAAGAACAGGTGCTGTGGCGCGAGTTCCGTGACCTGTGCGATAAGGTGTTCGCTTCCCGGGAAGCCGAGCGCGGCGACCGCGTCCGCCGTGCCCGTGAACGCCAGGAGACCATGCAAGCGCTGATCGAGCGCATGGATGCCTGGCATCCCGCCGGCAGCGACGACGAGGCCGTACTCGCCGCCGGCATCGCCGAGGCCGCGGCGCTGGACCCCCTCCCGGGCGGGCGCCGCACGGAGGGCATGCGGCGGCGCTGGTCGGGCATTGTGCGTGCCCGCCGCGAGCGTCTCGAACGCCTGGCAGTGGTGGAAGAGGTGGAGCGCTGGCGTGCCGTTCAGCCGCTGCTGACCGCCCACCTGGAAGCCGATGCCGAGCATCTGGCCGGCGGTGAGACTCGCGAGGTGGCACTCCCCGAGGAGCTGAGCCTGGCGGACGACATGCGCGGCGCCCACGCCCGTCGCAATGCGGCACGTCAGGCGCCCGCTGCAGACGAGGAGATGGAAGAGCAGCTGGCGCGAGTGCGGGTGCATCTGTCCCTGCTCGCCGTGGGCAGCGTCAGCCACCGCGACGACCCGCTGCGCCTGGCGATCCAGGTGGAGCGCCTCAACGAGAGCCTGAGCCGCGAGCTCTCCGGCGCCGAGGAGGTCCACGGCGTGCTGCGCGAACTGCTTGCCACCGGACCGATAGCGCCTGCGCTGTGGA
>PWIZ01000225.1 GCA_003560175.1 Halomonas sp.
ATATGTATGACTGGTGCGAAGCCCAGGAGCTGGATATCGACACCCTGGTCCACGAGGAGGGCACCGCCCAGATGGAGATCAACTTCCGTCACGGTGATCCCCTGACCCTGGCCGATCAGGTGTTCCTGTTCAAGCGCACCCTGCGCGAGGCGGCGCTGAAGCACGACGTGGCGGCCACCTTCATGGCCAAGCCGGTGACCAATGAACCGGGCAGCGCCATGCATATCCACCAGAGCGTGCTCGATGCAAAGAGCGGGAAGAGCATCTTTTCCAACGCCGACGGCACCATGAGCCAGCTGTTCCTTCACCATATCGGCGGGCTGCAGAAGTTTATCCCCGAGTCGTTGCCGCTGATGGCCCCCAACGTCAACTCCTTCCGGCGCTTCCTGCCCGACACCTCGGCACCGGTCAACGTGGAGTGGGGCGAGGAGAATCGCACCTGCGGCCTTCGGGTGCCCGACTCGACGCCGCAGAACCGTCGGGTCGAGAACCGCCTGCCGGGCGCCGACGCCAACGCTTACCTGGCCATTGCGGCGAGCCTGCTGTGCGGCTATCTGGGGATGATACAGAAGCTCAATCCGTCGGCACCGGTACAGGGGCGGGCCTTCGAACGCCGCAACCTGCGCCTGCCCTTCAACCTGGAGCAGGCGCTGGAGCGCATGGAGCACTGTGCCGAGCTCGAGACCTACATGGGCAACAAGTTCGTGACCGGCTTTGTGGCGGTCAAGCGGGTGGAGAATGAGAACTTCAAGCGCGTGATCAGCTCCTGGGAGCGGGAATTCCTGCTGCTGAGCGTCTAGCGCCCTGATGGCCGTTTCACAGAGCCTGGAGCCCTGTCATGCCTGACTATTCCGCTGGCGAGCACGTCGCCTCCTGGTACGCCGCCACCGCCAACCCTGCTCCCGAGCGCCCGGCGCTTTCGGGCGAGATCGAGTGCGACGTCTGCGTGGTGGGGGCCGGTTTCACCGGCATCTCCGCGGCGCTGCACCTGGCCGAGCGCGGCCTCTCGGTGGTGGTGCTGGAGGGTGCCCGGGTGGGCTTCGGCGCCAGCGGGCGCAACGGCGGCCAGATCGTCAACAGCTACAGCCGTGACATGGACGTGATCGAGGCGAAGTACGGCGCCGAGACCGCCCGCGCCCTGGGCGAGATGGCCTTCGAGGGCAATCGCATCATCCGCCAGCGCGTCGAGCAGTACGCCATCGACTGCGACCTGCGCGACGGCAACCTCTTCGTTGCCTGCAATCGCCGGCAGCTGGCCGGGCTGCACGAGCACCAGGCGCTGTGGGAGCGCTACGGCTACCGGGAGCTGGAGCTGCTGGAGGGGGAGGGGGTGAAACGCGAGGTCAATTCCGACCGCTATGTGGGCGCCCTGGTGGACCACGGCGGCGGCCACCTGCATCCCTTGAATCTGGTGCTGGGCCAGGCCGCGGCGCTGGAGTCCCTGGGCGGACGCATCTTCGAGCAGTCGGCGGTGGTGGAGGTGGTCCACGGCGAGCCCGTGACGCTGCGCACGGCCCGCGGCCGGGTGCGCGCCGAGCGGGTGGTGATGGCCGGCAACGCCTACCTGCGCGGCGTGCTGCCGGAGATCGAGGGTAGGTCGATGCCCTGCGGCACCCAGATCATCACCACCGAGCCGCTGGGTGAGGCGCGGGCCCGCGCCCTGCTGCCCAACTCCCTGGCGGTGGAGGACTGCAACTATCTGCTCGACTACTACCGGCTCACCCGCGACCACCGCCTGCTCTACGGCGGCGGGGTCAACTACGGCGGCGAGGACCCGGCGGACATCACCGCAGTGATCCGCCCCAAGATGTTGGCGACCTTTCCCCAGCTCGCCGACATCAAGGTGGACCACGCCTGGAGCGGCACCTTCCTGATGACGCTCAACCGTCTGCCCCAGTTCGGGGTGATCAACGGCAACGTCTACTACGCCCAGGGCTACTCCGGCCACGGCGTCACCTGCACCCATCTGGCCGGCAAACTGATCGCCGAGGTGATCCACGGCCAGGGTGAGCGCTTCGACGCCTTCGCCGGCATTCCCCATTTGCCGTTCCCCGGCGGGCGGGTGCTGCGGGTACCGCTCTCCGCGCTCGGTGCCTGGTACTACGCCACCCGCGACAGGCTGGGGGTATAGGCTCAGTAGAGCCCGACGGTATCGCCGTTCTCGTCGATATCCAGCCGGGTGGCGGCGGGGGAGGCGCCGAGCCCGGGAAGGGTGAGGATATCGCCGCACAGGGCGTAGACGAAGCCGGCGCCGGCGGAGAGGCGCACCTCGCGCACCGGCAGCCGCCAGCCCCGGGGAGCGCCGAGCCGGCCAGCGTCATGGGAGAGCGAGAGGTGGGTCTTGGCGATGCAGACCGGCAGCTCGCCGTAGCCCTGGCGCTGCCAACCCTCCAGGCGCTCCCGGGCGGTGGGAGCGAAGTCGACGCCGTCGGCACCGTAGAGTCGCGTGGCGATGCGCTCGATCTTCTCTATCAGTGGCAGTTCGTCGGGATAGAGGAAGTGGAAGCCAGAGCCGGCGTCGTGGCTCGCGTCGATCGCCTCGATCAGCGCCTCGGCCAGCGCCTGGGCACCCTGGCCGCCGTCCCGCACATGGGTGGAGAGCGCAACCCGGACCCCCACCGATGCGCACAGCTCGCGGATGGCGTCGTGCTCGCTGGCATGGTCGCCGGGGAAGGCGTTGATCGCTACCACCGGGGTGATGCCGTGGGCGCGAATATTGTCGATCTGCTTGAGCAGGTTGGCGCCGCCTTCCCGAATCTCATCGGGGGATTCGGCGAAGAGGGCATCGGGCCGCGGCTGGCCGGCGGCTACCCGGTGGCGGCCGGCGTGGTACTTCAGGGCGCGCGCCGTGACCACCAGCACCGCCGCGTCGGGGACGAGCCCCGAGGCGCGGCACTTGATGTTGAAGAAGCGTTCGGCGCCCATGTCGGCGCCGAAGCCCGCCTCGGTGACCAGGTAGTCGCCGGCGTGGAGCCCGATGCGGTCGGCGACGATGGAGGAGTTGCCGTGGGCGATATTGCCGAAGGGGCCGGTATGGATCAGCGCCGGGGCGTGCTCCAGGGTCTGCAGCAGGTTGGGCTTGAAGGCCTCGCGCAGCAGCACCGTCATGGCACCGGCGGCACCGATCTGTTCGGCGGTGACCGGCTCGCCGTCGCGGTCCAGGCCCACGATCAGCCGACCCAGCCGCCGGCGCAGGTCGGCCAGGGAGTCGGCCAGGGCCAGTATCGCCATCACCTCCGAGGCGGCGGTGATCTCGAAGCCGCCCTCTCGCGGATAGCCGCCGCCGCCGGGGCCGCCCAGGCCCAGCACCAGGTGGCGCAGGGCGCGGTCGTTGAGGTCGATCACCCGCTGCCAGCGGATCTCGCGAGGGTCGAGCTCCGGCGCGAGGCCGTGGTGCAGGTGGTTGTCCACCAGGGCGGCCAGCAGGTTGTGGGCCGCTCCCACCGCGTGAATATCGCCGGTGAGATGCAGGTTGATGCGCTCCATGGGCAGCACCTGGCTGTAGCCGGCGCCGGTGGCGCCGCCCTTGAGCCCCAGGGTGGGGCCCATGGAGGGCTGGCGCAGGGCCACGCTGGCGGTATGCCCAAGGCGCTGCAGCCCCTGGACCAGGCCGATGGCGGTGGTGGTCTTGCCCTCGCCGGGGGGGGTGGGCGTGATCGCCGTCACCACCACGTAGCGTCCCTGCGGGCGCTCGGCCAGTGCCGAGAGGGCCGCCGAGTCGAGCTTGGCGATGCCTCGCCCGTAGGGCTCCACGGCCTCGCCGGGCAGGCCCAGGCGGTGGGCGATCTCCTCGATGGGCCACAGCCGCGCGGCGCGGGCGATGCCCAGGTTGTCGAGCGGGGCTGGGTTGTCTCGGTCGGTGGCGGGGGAGTGGGGTGCCATGGTCTACCTCCTCGGGGCGCGGATTCGCATCGGCCATCAGGCTCAGTATCGCGCCGTGCTCGGAACCCGCTTGTGCGTCGACGTCGGGCGGCTTGGCTGCAGCGACACGCCGATTACCTGCAGCGTGACACGAACCGCCGCGCGGTGCTGTCAAAACACCAAAGGTTCGTCGCCGTGCCGCCTCGACTCGACTAGGCTGCCAGTCAACCCCGCCCGGGAGAGACTCCCATGACGATTCACGCCCCAGCGGCCTCGGATCACCGGGATATCGGTTTCCTGCTGCTTCCCGGCTTCTCCCATCTCGCTCTCTCCTCGGCCCTGGAGCCGATGCGCATGGCCAACCATCTGGCGGGTCGGCACCTCTACACCTGGCATCTGATCGGCGCCGACGGCTTCCCCGTGGTGGCCAGCAACGGCCTGGCCACTGCCGTGGATCAGGCGCTCGAGCCGCTGCCGGCTCTGGACCTGCTGCTGGTCTGCGCCGGGATGGAGGTCCATCACCACTGCGATCGGCCCCTGCTTTCCTGGCTGCATCGCCTGGCCGAGCGACGCACCCCCCTGGGCGCAGTCTGTACCGGTGGCTATGTGCTGGCCCAGGCCGGGCTCCTCGACGGCTATCGCTGCACCCTGCACTGGGAGCATATCTCGAGCCTCCACGAGGCGCGGCGCTTCCCGGCGGTGACTTTTACCTCCCAGCTATTCGTCATGGATCGCGACCGCTATACCTGCTCCGGCGGCATCGCCCCCCTGGACATGATGCTCCACTTGATCGGCCGACAGCAGGGACTGGGCCTGGCAGAGGCGATCGCCGAGGAGTTCATCCACGAGCGGATTCGCGGTGTCGGCGACCGCCAGCGCAACCCCCTGCGGATCCGCCTGGGACACAGTCATCCCAAGCTCGAGGAGGTGGCTACCTTGATGGAGGCCAACCTCCAGGAGCCCCTGGCTCTGGATGATCTGGCCCGCTATGCCGGGCTCTCGCGGCGTCAGCTGGAGCGGCTATTCCGGCGCTACGTGGGCACGCCGCCGCTCAAGTACTACCTGGAGCTGCGCCTGGCCCGGGCTCGACTGCTGCTTCAGCAGACCCACATGCCGATCACCGAGGTGGCCTTGGCCTGCGGCTTTATCTCGCCGCCCCATTTCACCAAGTGTTACCACGACCACTTCGGCCACTCGCCCAGCGGCGAACGTAAGGGGCGTCGCGAGCGCGAGGCCAAGGTGGCGGGCCCGGCCACCGGCGATGCGCTTTGATCCAGGCCGCCGTCAGCTGCGCGGTCGCTGGTTCTCGGGATCCAGGAGAGCGCGATAGCCCACCGCCGCCACCCGCATCGGATAGTGCTCGCCGAAGTACTCCAGCAGCAGGGTGCGCCCCGCCTCGGCGTAGGACGCGGGCAGGTAGGCCAGGGCGATGTTGCACTCGAGGCTCGGCCCGTAGGCGATGCTGGTGACGTAGGAGCGCCTGCCGAGCACGTCCACCGGCACCTCGCCGCTGGCCGGGTCGAGCAGCGGCGACTGCCCCACCGGGAAGCGCGGCATGCCTGAGGCGTCGCGGTGCTCCTCCATCACCAGGGTGCAGAGGCGGGCCGGCTGACGCTGCCGTTCGCGCTGTTCCAGGTAGGCGGCCTTGCCGTGGAAGTCGGCCTCCTTCACCTTGGGCCGGGCCAGGCCCGCCTCATAGAGGTTGTAGTCGGTGAGCAGGTCGACGTTCTGCAGTCGCAGGCTCTTCTCCAGGCGGCGGCTGTTGGCGTAGGTCTCGATGCCCACCGGGATCACCCCGGCCTCGAAGAGCCGGTCCCAGAGCGCCAGGCCGTAGCTGAAGGGCACGGTGAGCTCCCAGCCCTGTTCGCCCACGTAGGAGATGCGAAAGGCCCACACTGGCAGGCCCTGAATGCGCAGTTCCCGGGCACTGGCGAAGGGGAAGCGTTCTTCTTCCAGCACCTCGGGATCATCGGCGAGCCGATGCAGGGTACGCCGGGCGCTGGGCCCCCAGAGCCCCAGGGTGGCCAGGCTGTCGGTGCGATCCTCCAGGTGCCAGCGGGTCAGGCCGAACGCCTCGGCGCGGCGGGTGATCCACATCAGGTCGCGGTAGCCGGTGTCGCCGCCGCAGATCACCCGCCAGGCATCCACGGCCAGGCGCACGATGGTGAGGTCCGAATACACCCCGCCGAAGGCATCAAGGAAGTGGGTATAGACCCCCTTGCCGAGAGGAGTATCGCCGCCCACCTTGGCCACCGAGAGTCGCTCCAGCAGCGCCTCGGCGTCGCGTCCCGAGATATCGAAGATGGCGAAGTGGGAGAGGTTGATCATCCCCACGTCGTCGCTCAGGGCCAGCTGTTCGGCATTGGATACCCGCCAGAAGTGGCGGGCATCCCATTCGCTGGGCCTCTCGGGCACCCGTTCAAGATAGGACGCCAGCCGCGCCTCGTTGGTGGCGTAGCCGTGGGCCCGCTCCCAGCCCGCCGCCTCCATGAAGTACCCCCCCAGCTCCTTTTCCCGAGGCCAGAAGGGGCCGCGGCGCAAGTCACGGCCGCTCTCGAAGGGCTCGCGCGGGTGCACCGGCGGGTCATAGATCTTCTGGGCGATCTCCCGGCAGCGGCCGATGGCGTGGTGGGGCGTCTTCTGCACCGGATAGAAGCGGGCGATGTCGATGCCGCAGGGGTCGAGCTCGGGACGGCCCTGGGTCAGCCAGTCGGCCAGCACCTTGCCCATGCCCGGGCCATCCTTGACCCACACCGCCTCGCACACCCAGAGACCGCGGGTCTCCGGCGCCTCGCCAACCAGGGAGCCGCCGTCCGGGGTGACGGAGAGCAGGCCGTTGAAGGAGTGCTTCTCGTCCCAGCCCAGTTCGCCGAGCAGGGGCGTCAACTCGATGGCCCGCTCGAAGGCCTCGGCCACCTGGTCGGCCTCCAGCTCGCGCATGGAGGGGGAGAGCCGTGCCTGCTCCCGGGAGAGGATGTCGCGGGGATGGACCAGCCGCGGCGCGCTGGCCTCGTAATAGCCCCATTCCAGTTTTCCCCCTTCGGTGGAGGCGGGGTCCCCGGTGTCGCGCATGTAGGCGGAGTTGCCCTGGTCGCGCAGCAGTGGGTAGCCGATCTCCTTGCCGCTGCCGGCGAAGGCCTCGAAGGGGCCGAAGAACATCAGCGGATGTTCCACCGGCATCAGCGGCAGCGCCACCCCCGCCGTGGCCGCGGGCAGCGGTCCCCAGATGCCGGCGGTGAGGATCACCACGGGGGTGGCGATATAGCCCTTGGGCGTCTCGACGCCGCATACCCGGCCGGCCTGGACGTCGATATTCACGGCCGGCGTCTCCGGGAAGACGCTCAGGTGGCCGCTCGCCACGGCGCGCTCGACCAGGACCCCGGCGACCCGCTGGGAGCGCGGCACCACCAGGCCGGCGTCGGGGTCCCACAGGCCGCCCAGGATCCGCTCGCGATCGAGCAGCGGGAAGCGTTCCACCACCTCGTCGGCGTCGATCATGCGGGCGCGGGTGCCGAAGGCCTTGCCCGAGGCCACCTTGCGCTGAAGCTCCGCGAGGCGGGCATCGTCACCGACCCGGGCGATCTCCAGGCCGCCCACCCGATGGTAGTGGCCCAGGGCCTCGTAGAAGCGGCGGCTGTAGGTGGTGGTGTAGCAGGTCAGGCGGTCGTGGGACGTCATGTAGCAGAAGTCGGAGGCGTGGGCGGTGGAGCCGACATCCGTGGGGATGGCGGCGCCGTCGAGGCCGACCAGATCGCGCCAGCCCTGCTCGATCAGATGGTGTGCCACCGAGGCGCCCACGATGCCGCCCTGGCCGATGATCACCGCCGCTGCCTGAGTGGGAAGGGTCGCCATGCTTGCCTCCTGGGGTCACTGCGGGTGGGCCTCTGGGTACAGCATAGGTAG
>PWIZ01000416.1 GCA_003560175.1 Halomonas sp.
ACGAAGGGAAAGCCGAACTTCGCCTTGTAGGCCGCGTTGAGGCGCTTGAAGCGGGCCATCTCCTCGGGAGAGCACTGATCCAGGCCTGCGCCCGCCTGCTCGCGGGTGGAGTCGTCGGTCAGCTCGCCGGCAACTGCCGCCTTGCCGGCGAGATCCGGGTGAGCGCGGATCACGGCGAGCTGGCTCTCGGCATCGGCCTCGGCGAGCATCCGGCCCATCACCGCCGCCAGGCTCTCGGGCGTGTCGTGACGCTCGTCCAGACCGCTATCCCAGGCCAGTTCGGCCACCCAGGGAGAGTGCTCGTAGATGTCGCCGAAGCCGGCGACGAAACTGGCCTTGTCCAGCCGGCTGGGGCGCGGGGTCAGGGTGCGGTGGGTCATGGTCGGTCTCCCGGGTTTCGGTGGTCAGGGTGATGCCCTTCCAACAATGTATACAAAAAATATTTTGAAATGTACTCCATAAACGTCTAAAAATGTCCCCACTAATATTCGCGGCATCCATGGAACGGTTCATGGAACGGTTAGCCGAACGCTTGATAGAGCGGTTAATTGATCGGTCAATAGAACAACAGGAGGCTGAAAATGGCACGTTTGACCACCCATGTGCTTGATACTGCTCAGGGTCGCCCCGGCCAGGGGATTCGCATCGAGGTGTATCGCCTCACGGGCGAGGCGCGAGAGCGCCTCAAGGAAGTCACCACCAACGACGACGGCCGCTGTGATGCGCCCATCCTCGAGGGGGACGAGTTCGCCGCCGGTGAGTACGAGCTGGTCTTTCACGCTGGCGACTACCTTCGCCAGCAGGGCATCGTGGCGGAGGAGCCGCGCTTTCTGGACGTGATCCCGCTGCGCTTCGGCGTGGCCGATGCCTCTGCGCACTACCACGTGCCGCTGCTGCTCTCTCCTTATGGATATTCCACCTACCGTGGCAGCTGAGGATTCGGCCCTTCGCCATTTCCATAACAACATGCGCTAGACGAGGCATCCCCCGATGCAAGCCTATCTGCTGGACTTTGCCAACTTCATGCTTCGCTGGCTGCACGTCATCGCGGCCATCGCCTGGATCGGTGAATCGATCTACTTCGTGATGCTGGATAATGGCCTGAAGAAGCCCAAGGCCGCCGAGGACCGCGACAAGGGGGTGTTCGGCGAGATGTGGGCGGTTCATGGCGGCGGTTTCTATCACAACCAGAAGTACGCCACGGCCCCCGCCAAGCTGCCCGAGGACCTGCACTGGTCGTTCTGGAAGTCCTATACCACCTGGCTGTCGGGCTTCGCGCTCTTCGTGCTGCTCTACATGGCCAACCCGAGCTTCTATCTGGTCAACCCCGGCAGCAGCTGGGAGTGGGCGGCGGGGATGAGCGGCTGGCAGGCCAACGTGCTGGCGCTGCTGTTCCTGGCCGGTGGCTGGGTCGTCTACAACGAGCTGTGCAAGCGCATCAGCCCCGACATGACCCGAGATGGCCTGCTGAGCGTCGCCGTGGCGGTGATGATGGTGGTGGTCGCCTACCTGAGCACCCAGATGTTCGCCGGCAGAGCCGCCTTCCTGCTCACCGGTGCGGTGATGGCCACCGCCATGTCGGCCAACGTCTTCTTCTGGATCATTCCCGGCCAGCGGCGCATGGTCAACGCCATGAAGGCCGGCGAGACGCCCAATCCGCTGGATGGCAAGCGCGGCAAACAGCGCTCGGTGCACAACACCTACTTCACCCTGCCGGTGGTGCTGCTGATGATCAGCAACCACTACTCCTTCGCTTACTCCCATGAGCAGGCCTGGGTGATCATGTCGCTGTTCATCTTCGCTGGCGCACTGATTCGTCAGTTCTTCGTGCTCATGCACGCTGGCAGGATCCAGCCCGCCTATCCGGTTGCCGGCGTGGCGCTGATCGCCGTGGCGTTCTGGGTCGCGGCCCCCTCGCCGTCGCCCGCCGCCGACCCGGATCGCGCCGCGGTCGGCCTCGAGGAGGCCCATGCCATCATCGAGACCCGCTGCGCCTCCTGCCACGCCAGCCAGCCCAGCGACCCCGGATTCAGCGCGCCGCCGGCGGGCGTCGCCTATGACTCGCCGCAGCAGACCGCCACCCAGCGTGCCCAGATCCAGCAGGTGGTGGCCAGCGGCTACATGCCGTTGGGCAACATGACGGGTATGACCGACGAGGAGCGCGCGGCCATCGCCGCCTGGTCACAGTGACGTCGGCGGCCCCGGCCGCCTTGCCGCTCTCGCGTGATGTATCCCACCGCCCGCCGCCCGGCGGGTCAAGGTGGGTCAAGGTGGGTCGGTCAGTCGTATCGAAGGTCATCTGGCGTATACAATGAAGGCCATCAGTGACCGCAGGGGAGAGATGCCCAGATGAACCAGCGCCAGCCCGAGCCCGAGCACCGGCCGTCCTCCCCGCGCCGCGGCAAGGACGGTGACGGTGCCGAGCGCCACGAGGCCATCTATCGATCGATCAGCGATGCGATCATCGAGCATCGCCTCAAGCCCGGTGCCCGTCTGCGCGAGGATGCGCTCTCCGAGGTGTTCGGCGTCAGCCGCACCGGCATCCGCAAGATCCTGCAGCGCCTGGCGCTGGAGCAGCTGGTCACGCTGACCCCGCGGCGCGGGGCCAGCGTGACCCGGCCCACCGCCGACGAGGCCAAGGACGTCTTCGATGCGCGCCAGATGATCGAATGCGGCCTGATGCCCGAGGTGGCCCGGCGCATCACCGAAGAGGATGTCCAGGAGCTGCGCACTATGGCGCGTCGCGAGCGCGAGGCGCTCAGGGCCGGCGAGCAGAGCACGGCCATCAAGCTCTCGGCGGCCTTCCATGCCCGGCTGGCGCGGATCTCCGGCAATGCCACCCTGGCCGACTTCGTCGACCGCCTCTGCTCGCGCTCCTCGCTGATCCTCGCCGTCTACGGCAATGCCGGCCACCTGGGCTGCGAGTCCCACGACCATGACGACCTGATCGGCTACCTGGAGGCGGGCAACGGCGAACGCGCCGCGGCCTTCATGAGCCGCCACCTCAAGGCCATCGAGGCCTCCCTCTCCATTGTCGAGGAAGCGGACGAGGCGCCAGACCTTCACCGCATCTTCGGCGGCTGAGCCACCCTGTCGCTGCCTTTTCTTGACCTCTTTAAACGCCAGCGCCCCGGACCTATGATCCGGGGCGCTGGCGTCCAGGGCTGAATGGATTACTGACGGAAGCGCTGGCAGGGGGCCCAGTGCTGCATCAGCAGGTAGTAGGTGATACCGGCCGGAATCAGGCTGGCGTACCAGGAGACCGCGGAGAAGGTCAGGGCGGCGATAATGCCCACCATGGTGGCAACCAGTGCCGCGTAGTTCATGCCTTGATAGGGGCCTTTCTCGTCATAGAGCTTGCCGAGATCCAGGGTGCGGCGACGGATGATGTAGTAGTCCACCACCAGGATGGCGAAGATCGGGCCGAGGAAGGCGGAGTAGGTCTGCACGAACAGCTGCAGGCCGGCGGCGGAGTCGGGCTGCACCAGCTTCCAGGGGAAGGTGGCGAAGGCCAACAGGCCGACGATCACGGTGGCCACGGGGAACTTCAGCTTGAACACGTCCATCAGCACGTAGGTCGGCGGTACCACGTTGTTGAGCACGTTGGTGGTGACCTGGGCGAAGGCGATGAACAGCAGGGTGGTCATCAGCAGCGGGGTGTTATCCACGGCGTTGGCGAACACCTGGATGGGGTCGGCGGTGCCGGTGGCCTCGGAGACCATGTAGCCGATCAGGCCCATGAACAGGGTGCAGGGCAAAATCGACATGGCGTAGATGGTGGTCAGGATACCGGGGCCGGTGCCGTGCTTGTGCTCGCGGGAGTAGTCGCTGACGTTGAGCATCATGGTGCTGTAGATGCCCAGGAACAGCATGGTGGCGCCCCAGAAGGGCATGCCCCAGGAGCCTTCCATGGTCAGCAGGTTAGCCGAGAGCTCATCGCCGTAACGCTGCACCGTGGCATAGAACATGTAGGTCAGCGAGGCGAGGATGAAGACGCTGCCGATGTTCTCCAGCCACTTGATGCCCTGGAAACCCATCACCGACAGGCCGATCTGCAGGAACTGGAAGGTGATGAAATAGAAGATCAGGTTATCGAAGCCGAACAGGGTGGCCGAGACCATGTTCAGGGCACCGGCGCCGATCCAGCTCTGGAAGCCGTACCAGACGATGGCCGGAACCGCCCGCACCAGTCCCGGGATGCGGGTACCTGCGAAGCCAAAGGCGCTGCGCGCCTGGACCATGAAGGGGATGCCGTACTTGTAGCCGGCGGCACCATTGATGGCCAGCGCGATGCCGATCACGAAACAGCCGATGGCGATCGCCAGGGTGGCCTGGATCAGGTTCAGGGTGCCCACCACGCTGGAGCCCATGGCGAAGGTGCCGATGGAGACGCAGCCGCCGAACCAGGCCAGGAAGTAGGAGGGACGACCCATGATACGGGTCTGCTGGGGGGCCAGCGACTCCTGGCCGGGGGCCTTGGTCCGGGGAATGCTGCCCGTGGTGGCCCCGGGAGGCGCGGAGGCCGCCTGGGTGGTGGCCTGTGAAGTGGGAGTTGTCATGTCGAGGTCCTCGCAAGTCGTTACTTGATCTTGGTTTGTACCGGCATCTGCCGGGATGGCTTGCGGCGCGATGCTCCTGGGAGCGGTTTGTTGTTGTGTCGGTCTTCTTGTGTCGGTCTTCTTGTGTCGGTCTTCAGAGGTACTAGCGTGCCCTGGCAGGTCAGCGGACCGGAGTCAGGTGGGAAAACCGTTCGAACTGGCCGGTCATGGGCTTGGGTCGCGGGAACGCCAGGTCGCCGTGCTTGCTGGTGCCCAGTCCCAGGCCTACCAGTGCCTCGGCCAGTTTCACGGCGGCGGTGACGCCTTCCACCACCGGCAGGCCCACCTCGCGGCTGATGGTGTCGGTGAGGTCGGCCATGCCGCCGCAGCCCAGCACGATGGCGCCAATGCCGTCCTCGTCGCGGGCGCGCTTGCACTCCTCGATGAGGCGAATCAGGGCCGCGTCACCCTCCGCTTCCAGGTCGAGTACCGGAATCTCCGCGGCGCGCACCCTGCGGCAGTGGTGGCGGAAGCCGTACTGCTCCAGCAGGTGTTCGGCGATGATGCCGGTGCGCCCCAGGGTGGTGACGATGGAGAAGCGGGTGCTGATCAGCGTCGCCATATGGAAGGCCGCCTCGGCGATGCCGATCACCGGTGCCCGGGTCAGTTCGCGGGCCGCCAGTAGACCCGGGTCGCCGAAGCAGGCGATCACATAGGCATCTACGCCATCGCGTTCTCCGGCCAGGACTTCCTCCAGTACGCCGACGGCGCTGATTGCCTCGTCGAAGTGGCTCTCGATGGAGACCGGCCCATGATCAGGCTGGGTCGCCGTGATCCGGGTGCCGGGGGCGGCGCTACGGGTGGCGGCTTCGCCGATCGTGGCGGTCATGCCGGCGGTGGTATTGGGGTTGATGACGCGGATGTGCATGATAGGCTCCCGGCCGTTGCAGATGTCTTTGTACACAAAATATATTTGTTTTGTGTATTAAGCAAGGGCGCATGCCTCGGAGAGGCTTTTCCTTTATATCTTTGTTATATATAGGATTTTAGTAGAATTGCAGCAGAAGGCCGGACTATATAGGGGCTAGACTTTGGTCTGGCTAGCCGCTGGGCACCACGTAATGGACACATGGATAGGAATGCATTGTGTACATTATTTCCCGGCTACAGCCTGTTGCGATAAACTTGTGCACACACTATCTTTTCTTTGTATACGCTATTTGCGCGACTGACCTTCCGCAGCGCGCCCCCATAACAATCAGGAAGCCAAGCCATGACGCGCCCCTTCTCTCCCGACTACCCCCGTGACCTGATCGGCTATGGCCGCAACCCGCCCCATGCCAACTGGCCGGGCCGAGCCAGGATTGCTGTTCAGTTTGTGCTCAACTACGAGGAGGGCGGCGAGAACTGCGTGCTGCATGGGGACGAGGGCTCGGAGCAGTTCCTCTCCGAGATCATCGGTGCGCCCGCCTTCCCCGATCGCCACCTGAGCATGGAGTCGATCTACGAGTACGGCTCGCGGGCGGGGGTGTGGCGCATCCTGCGCGAGTTCGAGCGCCGCGGTCTGCCGCTCACCGTGTTCGGCGTGGCCATGGCGCTGGAGCGCCACCCGGAGGTGGCCCACGCCTTCAAGGAGCTGGGCCACGAGGTGGCCTGCCACGGCTACCGCTGGATCCACTACCAGGAGGTGCCCGAGGAGGTCGAGCGCGAGCACCTGCAGAAGGCCATGGCGATCTTCCAGCGCCTCTACGGCGAGAAGCCCCAGGGCTGGTACACCGGCCGCGACAGCCCCAATACCCGCCGGCTGGTGCTCGACGAGGGGGGCTTTCTCTACGACAGCGACAACTACGGCGACGACCTGCCGTTCTGGACCCGGGAGCGTGACAGCCAGGGCGTCGAGCACGATCACCTGATCGTGCCCTACACCCTGGACAGCAACGATATGCGCTTCGCCGCGCCCCAGGGCTTCAATACCGCCGACCACTTCTTCACCTACCTGCGCGACGCCTTCGATGTGCTCTACGCGGAGGGGGAGGAGTCGCCGAAGATGCTCTCCATCGGCATGCACTGCCGCCTGCTGGGGCGTCCGGGCCGCTTCCGCGCTCTGCAGCGCTTCCTCGACCATATCGAGGCCCATGACCGGGTCTGGGTGGCGCGCCGGGTGGATATCGCCCGCCACTGGATGGAGCATCATCCGGCACCGCAAGCCTGAGGACATACCATGAAACCACGTACCTACTACGCTCCCACCGGTGGCCATCCGCCCCAGACCCAGCTGCTCTCCGACCGAGCGGTGTTCACCGAGGCCTATGCGGTGATTCCCAAGGGCGTCTTCGGCGATATCGTCACCAGCAACCTGCCGTTCTGGGAGGGCACCCGGCTGTGGGTGCTGGCGCGCCCGCTTTCCGGCTTCGCCGAAACCTTCTCCCAGTACATCATGGAGGTCGCCCCCGGCGGCGGCAGCGAGCGGCCCGAGCTCGACCCCGAGGCCGAGGGGGTGCTCTTCGTGGTGGAGGGGGAGCTCTCCCTGACGCTCGCTGGCGAGCGGCATCCCATGACGCCGGGTGGCTACGCCTTTATTCCGCCCGGCAGCGACTGGCAGGTGAAGAACGAAGCCGATGTCCCGGTGCGCTTCCACTGGGTGCGCAAGGCCTATGAGAAGGTCGAAGGCATCGAGTCGCCCGAGGCCTTCGTGGTCAACGAGAACGACCTCAAACCCAACCCCATGCCGGGCACCGAGGGGCGCTGGGCCACCACCCGCTTCGTCGATCCGAACGACGTGCGCCACGACATGCACGTCAATATCGTCACCTTTCAGCCCGGCGCGGTGATCCCCTTCGACGAGACCCACGTCATGGAGCACGGCCTCTACGTGCTGGAGGGCAAGGCGGTCTACCACCTCAACCAGGACTGGGTGGAGGTCGAGGCCGGCGACTTCATGTGGCTGCGCGCCTTCTGCCCCCAGGCCTGCTACGCCGGTGGCCCGGGGCCCTTCCGCTACCTGCTCTACAAGGACGTCAACCGCCATCCCAAGCTGCGCCTGGGTGGTCGTTAGGAGAACGACATGCTGGAACTGAAAGCCGAACCGCTGACCGCCGAGGCCTTCGCCCCCTTCGGCGAGGTGATCGACGCCCGGGCGTCGGCGTGGTTTCCCATCAACGCCGGGCGCACCCGGCGCCACCACGACCTGGCGACGGTCGAGACCC
>PWIZ01000382.1 GCA_003560175.1 Halomonas sp.
CCCTGGTCGTCGCCGGCATGGCGGCGGCTCTTACGCACTGTTCGTGGAGCCCGCATGATCGCACTGCGCCAAGTTTCCCTGCAACGCGGCACCCAGGCCTTGCTGGAAGGGGCCGACCTGACCCTGCATGCCGGCCACAAGGCGGGCATCGTCGGCCCCAACGGCGCCGGAAAGTCGAGCCTGTTTAAGCTGCTGCTAGGCGAGCTGGTCCCGGATCGTGGTGAGGTCGAGATGAGCGGTGGCCAGCGCATCGCCCATATGGCCCAGGAGGTGGAGACGCTGGATCGTGCCATCGTCGATTATGTGCTCGACGGCGACCACGAGCTGCGCCAGACCGAAGCCGCCCTGACAATGGCCCGAGAGGCCGGCCACGCCCATCGCGAGGCGGAGCTGCACGGCGCGATCGAGGCGCTGGACGGCTACAGCGCCCCGGCCCGAGCGGCTCAACTGCTGGTAGGGCTGGGCTTTGGCCAGTCCGACCTGGAGCGCCCGCTGTCGGCCTTCTCCGGCGGCTGGCGGATGCGGGTCAACCTGGCGCGTACACTGTTCATGCCCTCGGATATGCTGCTGCTCGACGAGCCCACCAACCACCTGGACCTTGACGCCCTGCTGTGGCTCGAGCAGTGGCTGATGCGCTACCCCGGCACCCTGCTGCTGATCTCCCATGACCGCGACTTTCTCGATGCGGTGTGTGACCACATCGTGCACTTCGATCGCCAGGCGCTGGTGCTCTACCGGGGCAACTATTCGATCTTCGAGCGCACCCGGGCCGAGAAGCTGGCCCTGCAGCAGGCCGAGGCGGCCAAGCAGCAGGCGCGGCGCGAGGAGATCGAGCGCTTCGTGGCACGCTTTCGGGCTCAGGCCACCAAGGCGCGCCAGGCCCAGAGCCGGTTGAAGATGCTCGAGCGCATGGGCGATATCGCCGTGGCTCACGCCGACTCCCCCTTCCACTTCACCATTCCTGCGGCGGACAAGATCTCCCATCCTCTGCTGGTGTTGGACGAGGCGCGGCTGGGCTATCGCGACGAGGCGGGGGAAGAGAAGGTCCAGCTCGACGATGTGAAGCTGACGCTGCTGCCCGGGCAGCGCATCGGACTGCTGGGCCCCAACGGGGCCGGCAAGTCGACCCTGATCAAGTCGCTCACCGGTGAGCTGGCCCTGCTGTCCGGCAAGCGAGTGCCCGGCGAGCACCTGGCCATCGGCTATTTCGCCCAGCACCAACTTGAGGGGCTGGATCTCACCTCGACCCCCTTCATGCACGTGCAGCGGCTCTCGCCCACGGCCGCGGACCTGGATATCCGCAAGTTCCTGGGCGGCTTCGGCTTCCAGGGCGACGACGCCTTCGGGGAAGTGGGGCGCTTCTCCGGCGGCGAGAAGGCGCGGTTGGCCCTGGCCCTGGTGGCCTGGCAGAAGCCCAACCTGCTGCTGCTCGACGAGCCGACCAACCACCTGGATCTGGAGATGCGCGAGGCGCTCACCGAGGCGCTGGCGGCCTTCGAGGGCACGGTGATCATCGTCTCCCACGACCGCCACCTGCTGCGGGCCACCGTGGATGAGTTCTGGCGGGTGGCCGATCACCGGGTCGAGCCCTTCGACGGTGACCTGGAGGACTACCGGGCCTGGCTCAAGGCACGGCTCGAGGGCGAGCGCCGCGAGGCGCGAGTCGAGAAGGGAGAGCGTCAGGGGGAGAGTGCCGCGCCCAAGGAGGATCGCCGCGCGAACCGGCGCGCCGCCGCCGAGCTGCGCGACAAGCTGCGTCCGCTGAAGAAGATCCGCGACCGCGCAGAGCAGGCCATGGAGAGGGTCCAGGCCGAACTGACCGGGGTGGAGGAAGCCCTGGGCGACGCCGAGCTCTATACCGATGCCGGGCGCAAGGAGGAGCTTACTGCCACCCTGGCCCGCCAGGGCGAGCTAAAGTCGCGCCTGGAAGACCTGGAGGCCGAGTGGCTCGCCGCCGAGGAGGAGCTGGAAGCCATGGAAGCCGAGCTTGGCGGTTAGCTCTCCAGCAGAAAGGTCACCGGCCCGTCGTTGACCAGCGAGACCTCCATGTTGGCGGCGAATTCGCCACTCTCCACCCTGGGCCAGGCTGCTTCGGCCCGCTCCAGCAGGTAGTGGAACAGCCGATGGCCCTCGTCCGGCGGGGCGGCGCTGGAGAAGCTGGGTCGCAGCCCCTTGCGGGTATCCGCCGCCAGGGTGAACTGGGAGACCAGCAGCAGGCCACCGCCGACCTGCTGAAGGTCGAGGTTCATCTTGTCGTCATCGTCGCTGAACACCCGGTAGTGAAGCAGCTTGTGCAGCAGCCGGTCCGCGGCGGCCTCATCGTCCCCCTTCTCCACGCCCACCAGCGCCAGCAGGCCGTGGCCGATGGCGCCTACGGTGCGACCCTCCACGGCCACGCTGGCCCGGGTGACTCGCTGAATCAATGCCTTCATCGATGACTTCTCCTTTGCTCTCTTCCCTGCGCTCTCCGGGCCCCTCGCGTGCCGAGTGAATTCAAGCAGCTGAATCTGACAGATGATCCTAGCACGCCCGGATCTAGCGACGGCCCAGGAGGGCGTCGCGGAAATCGTTCCGCAGCGGCTGGTCGCCGAGCCAGATACCGAAGAGTGCGCTGGCCAGGTCCGGGTCGCCGCCGCGATAGAGCCCCTCGCCGTTGAGGGCCAGGAACAGGGCTTCTCCATCCCAGGTTAGGGCATAGCGGTCGCCGGGCTCGACGCTGCGATAGGCGCGATTGAAGGCGTTCAGGCCGGGAAGCAGGTCGCGATAGGCCGGTTCGCCCAGGCGCTCACGCACGCTGTCGCGGGTGGCGGCGGCAAAGTCGTCCGCCTCGATGGCATGGAAGTACTCAAGCTCCAGCCGGCGTGGCACGGCCGACAGCGGTGCCGGCTCTGGCTGGTCATCGGCCTGGTAGTAGGCGCCCGCATAGGCGGTCCAGATCATGTAGCGGAACAGACCGTGGCCGATCAACCGGTAGGTCTGGCCCGCATCCTCCAGCTCAATCGCGAACGTCGCGCCCCTGATCTCAACTGTTTCCGTGGCGTCGGCCCGTATCGGCAGCCAGGCCAGCAGCAGGGATAGCAGCAGCAGGGTAGGTAGAGGCCTGGGGGTGTGATGAGAGACGGAACGACGAGCGGGACGATACATGGGGAGCCTCCGGAGGATGTGATGGCAGCCATGTACGGACATCGCCATCGGGTAGAGGTTCTGTATCGAAATCGCCTACCAGGCGCGGCAGATCATGATGTCGCAGTGGGGCTCGGCCAGCAGCTGCTCGGTGATATGGCTCTGGCGACCCAGCTGGCCGCGGCTGCCCAGGGCCAGCAGGTCCGGGGGCTGGCGGCGCAGGCGGGTCATCAGCACCTCAAGGGGGTCGCCCTGCTCCAGCACCAGCTCCAGCTCCGGCACCTTGTCGAGCTCGGCCATCAGCTGTTCGGTCTCGCGCTCGAGCTGGGTGCGCAGCCGCGCCACCTCGCGGTCCCGCCAGCGAGCATAGTCGCCGTGGGAGCCGAGCTCGCGCTCCCCGGGGATATCCCAGGCATGAAGCAGGGTCAGACGCGCCTCGGGGAAGCGCTTGAGCGTCTCGCGCAGGGTATGCCGCGAGGTCAGCGAGAAATCCACTGGCACCAGGATGTCCCGCCACTCCTGGGTAGCCAGGTGGCTCACCGTGAGCACCGGGCAGGGGGCGCTGCGCAGCACCCGGGCCAGAGTGGTGCCGGCGACGAGATCCGGCTGGCCGCGCTTGCGGTGGGCACCGAGGATGATCATGTCCACTTCGCGCTCGTGGGCCTCCCGAATGATTTCGGCGTAGGGAGAGCCGGCCACCGTCTGCAGCAGCACCTGGGGTTCGGGCAGGGCGTAATCCTCGCGGATGTCGGTCAGGGTGGCCTGCATGTCCGCCACCACCGCCGTCTCCAGGTCGTGGAGTACCCGCCGCGGCAGATAGGGGTCCAGCACGTGGATCACGTCCAGTCGGGCGCCCTGTTCGCCGGCCAGGCGCAAGGCCCGGGCGAAGGCGGCGCGGTTCTCGGCCGAGAGGTCGCAGGCGAACAGCAGGGTCTGGGTCATGGTGACGGTCTCCGCTTCCCGGAAGGTGAGACCTTCAGGATGGGAGGCTTGCGGCGCCCCTGCAAGGGACAAAACGCCTCGCGGTGCTACCACCAGGCGTGAAAATGGTGCACCGGGCCGCGTCCCTGACCCACGTCAAGTCTCTGGCTCGCGGTAAGCGCTGCGCCTAGCCACCGCTTGGCGCTCGCCACTGCCTCGAGAAGCGAGTCACCCTGAGCCAGGCGGGCTGTGATGGCCGAGGAGAGGCTACAGCCGGTGCCGTGCAGGTTGGCGGTATCGACCCGGGCGCCCTCGACCCAGATGGCGGCGTCGGCGCTGACCAGCAGGTCGGGACACTCCTCGCCGCTCAGGTGGCCGCCCTTGAGCAGCGAGCTTCCGGCGCCCAGCGCCCGCAGCGCCGGGGCCATAGCCAGCATCTCACCCCGGGTGGCGGGGGCCTGCCGATCCAGGAGCACCGCGGCTTCGGGCAGGTTGGGGGTGATCAGGTCGGCCAGCGGCACCAGCACTTCGCGCACCGCGCGGATGCCGGCATCGTCTACCAGGATGTCGCCGCTCTTGGCCACCATCACCGGGTCGAGCACCACCCAGCGCGGGCGGCGGCGGGTCAGCGCCTCGCGGATCACCTCCGCCACCTCCAGGCTCGCCACCATTCCGATCTTGACCGCGTCGATGCGCACGTCGTCGAGCAGGGTCTCGAGCTGGGCGGCAATGAAGTCGGCCGGCACCGGGTGTACGCCGCTGACGCCGCGGGTGTTCTGGGCGGTCAGGGCGGTGATCACACTGGTACCATAGGCGCCCAGTGCCGAGAAGGTCTTGAGATCGGCCTGGATGCCGGCGCCGCCACTGGGGTCGGAACCGGCGATGGTCAGCACATTGGGAATCCAGCGCCTGGAAATCGAGGAAGAGTCGGTCATGCGGTCACCTGACAAGAAAAGAGCATGCTGAGCCTGTTTGCGGTGGCTCTGGTCAGCGCCACCCTGCTGCCCGGCGGTTCGGAGGTGTGGCTGGCCCGGCTGTGGTGCCTGGGGGAGCCGGCTCTGGCGCTGTGGGCGGTGGCCACCGCCGGCAATACCCTGGGCAGCCTGATCAACGTCTGGATGGGACGCTATGCGCGCCGCTTCCAGAACCGGCGCTGGTTTCCCGCCTCGCCGGCCGGGCTGGCCCGGGCCGAGCGCTGGTACTTCCGCTTCGGCGAATGGAGCCTGCTCTTCTCCTGGGCGCCGGTGGTGGGCGATCCGCTCACCGTGCTCGCCGGCGTCTTTCGGCTGCCCTGGTGGCGAGCCATCCTGCTGATCACCCTGGCCAAGGCGGCGCGCTACGCCGTGGTACTGCTGCTGGCCCAGCAGTGGCTGGCGCCCCTCTGCCAATAGTCTACCGGCAGGGCGCTACACTACCGAGGGCAGCCAGGTGGCCAGTGCCGGAAAGAGCGCCAGCGCCAGCAGCATGCAGAGCTGCAGGGCGATGAAAGGAATCACCCCCCGGTAGATCGCCGAGGTGGGTACGGACTCCGGCGTCACCCCGCGCAGATAGAAGAGCGCAAAGCCGAAGGGGGGCGTCAGAAAGGAGGTCTGCAGGTTCACCGCGATCATGATGCCAAGCCAGATCGGGTCGACCCCCATGGCCAGCAGCACCGGGCCGACGATGGGCACCACCACGAAGGTGATCTCGATAAAGTCGAGGATAAAGCCGAGCAGAAAGATCACCAGCATGACCACCAGGGTGGCGCCCACCACGCCGCCAGGCAGCGCCTCGAACAGCTCGACGACCAGCTCCTCGCCCCCGAAGGCGCGGAACACCAGCGAGAAAAGTGCTGCACCGATCAGGATCAGGAACACCATGCTGGTGACCTGGGTGGTGGACCGAACCACCTCGCGCAGGATCGGCAGGGTCAGCCGCCGGTTGGCCAGGGCCAGGATGAAGGCGCCGAAGGCGCCCACCGCCGAGGCCTCGGTGGGCGTGGCGAAGCCGCCGAGGATCGACCCCAGCACGGCAACGATCAGCAGCACCGGCGGCAGCAGCCCCTTGAGCAGCAGCGGCCAGAGGCTGCCGGTGTGGCCCAGCTCCTTCATCAAGGAGTCTCGGTCGGCTGCAGGTGCCGTCTCCGGCTTCAGCCAGGCGGTAATCATCAGGTAGATAATATAGGCCAACACCAGCAGCAGGCCGGGCACCAGGGCCCCGATGAAGAGATCGCCCACCGAGAGGGTGCGAGGGCTCCACACCCCCATGGAGAGCTGGGCCTGCTGGTAGGCGTTGTTGAGCACATCGCCCAGCAGCACCAGGGCGATGGAGGGCGGAATGATCTGGCCCAGGGTGCCGGTGGCGCAGATGGTGCCGGTGGCCAGGGACGGCGAGTAGCCACGCTTGATCATGGTGGGCAGCGAGAGCAGCCCCATGGTGACTACGGTAGCGCCAACGATGCCGGTGGAGGCGGCCAGCAGCATGCCTACCAGCACCACGGCGATGCCCAGGCCGCCGCGCAGGGCGCCGAAGGCCAGCGACATCGCATCGAGCAGGGTCTCGGCGATTCGCGACTTTTCCAGCAGCACCCCCATCAGCACGAACAGGGGCACCGCCAGTAGCGTCTGGTTGGTCATGATGCCGTAGAGCCGGTTGGGCATGGCGCTCATGTAGCGCGACTCGAAGGCCACCGGCACGCCCAGCTGAATCAGGACATAGCCAAGGCCGGCGAAGATCAGTGCGGTGCCTGCCAGTGACATCGCTACCGGATAGCCCAGCATCAGTACGCCGCACACGGCGGCGAACATCACCAGCGGCATGAACTCGAGGAAAGTGGCCAGCATCACACGAGCTCCTCGTGGTCGGGGGAGTTGCCGGGCAGTCGGTGGCGGATGATTAGTATCTGGCGGATCAGCTGGGCGATGCCCTGCACCAGTAGCAGGGCCATCATCGCAAGGATCAGGCTCTTGAGCAGGAAGACGCCGGGAATGCCGCCGTCCGGCGAGCGCTCCATGATCGCCCAGCTGCTGCGCACATAGCCGTAGCTGCCGATGCCGATGAAGAGCACCACGGGGATCAGCAGAAAGAGGGTGCCGCAAAGGTCGATCCAGGCGCGTCCCCGGGCGGAGAGTCGCCGATAGAAGATGTCCACGCGCACATGGCCGTCTCGACGCAGAGTCCAGGCGGCGCCGAGCATGAACACCGCGGCGTGCATATACATCACCGATTCCTGCATCACGGTGCTGTGGATGTTGAGCACATAGCGCATGATCACGATGGAAAATTGCACCGCCATCATGACGATGACGAGCCAGGCGACGGCTCGACCGATATGGTCGGTTAAGGCGTCCAGGCCGCGCAGCAGGGTCGGTTCGCGGGCAGGAGGTGTCATGATAGGTCTCATGGGAAAGCGGAAACGATGCGCATGATCGCCGATTCGGCGACGATCGTCATCCCCGGGCCTCAACTCTATGGGTGAAGGTCGAGTCTCAGCGGTGCTCCGCCTTGAGCTGGGCGGTCAGCGTCTGCAGGCAGGTCGCCGGCAGTTGGATATCCACGGCGATCGGCAGGTGGTCGGAAAAGAGATGGTCCAGCACCCGCACGTCGGCGGCCTGCAGCGAGTTCGACAGCAGGATATGGTCCAGG
>PWIZ01000138.1 GCA_003560175.1 Halomonas sp.
CCTTCTTCACCGGCGCCGTCGATGATGGTGGTGTTCTCCTTGGACATGGTCACGCGCTTGGCGGTGCCCAGGTGATCCAGGTTGGCCTGCTCGAGGGTCAGACCCACTTCCTCGGAGATCACGGTGCCGTTGGTGAGGATGGCGATATCCTGCAGCATGGCCTTGCGACGGTCGCCGAAGCCCGGCGCCTTGGCGGCCGCGACCTTGACGATGCCGCGCATGGTGTTGACCACCAGGGTGGCCAGCGCCTCGCCCTCGATGTCTTCGGCGATGATGGCCAGCGGCTTGCCCGCCTTGGCGACGGCTTCCAGCACCGGCAGCAGCTCGCGAATGTTGGAGATCTTCTTGTCGACCAGCAGGATGTACGGGTCTTCCAGCTCGACCTGCATGGTGTCCTGGTTGGTCACGAAGTAGGGAGAGAGGTAGCCGCGATCGAACTGCATGCCTTCCACGACTTCCAGCTCGTCCTCGAAGCCACGGCCTTCGTCGACGGTGATGACGCCTTCCTTGCCGACTTTCTCCATCGCCTCGGCGATGATCTCACCGATGCGCTTGTCGCCGTTGGCGGAGATGGTGCCGACCTGGGCGATGGCCTTGGTGTCGGTGCAGGGCACTGATAGAGCTTCGATCTCCTTGACCGCGGCGATCACGGCCTGGTCGATCCCGCGCTTGAGATCCATCGGGTTCATGCCCGCGATGACGCCCTTGAGGCCCTCATTGACGATGCACTGGGCGAGCACGGTGGCGGTGGTGGTGCCATCACCGGCAACGTCAGAGGTCTTGGAAGCGACTTCCTTGACCATCTGAGCGCCCATGTTCTCGAAACGGTCCTTGAGTTCGACTTCCTTGGCGACGGAGACGCCGTCCTTGGTGACGGTCGGCGAGCCGAAAGATTTTTCCAGCACCACGTTGCGACCCTTCGGGCCCAGAGTGACCTTCACGGTGTTAGCCAGAATGTCGACGCCTCGGGCCATGCGCTTGCGGGCATCATCGGAGAACTTGACTTGTTTCGCTGCCATTTTCGAAATCTTCCTGTTGTTGCTTAAACGTCAGATGCTTAAACGTCGGGTGTTGAGCAGTGCGCTGGGTGGAAGGGGCTTCAGCCCTCAACCACGGCCAGGATGTCGGACTCGCTCATGATCAGGACTTCTTCGCCGTCGATCTTCTGCTTCTCGACGCCAAAACCATCCTTGAAGATCACGATATTGCCGACTTTCACGTCCAGGGGGCGCACCTCGCCGTTCTCGAGAATCCGACCGTTACCGACGGCGAGCACTTCACCACGAGTCGGTTTTTCCTGGGCACTGCCCGGAAGCACGATGCCGCCAGCGGTTTTCTGTTCTTCTTCAACGCGACGGACGATGACGCGATCGTGCAAGGGACGAATGTTCATTGCTCACGTTCTCCTGAGGGGTCAGTTGGCCGGGAACCCGGCGGTTTTGATCGTCGCCCCGCAGACGGTGCCTGCGAGGTGGAGGCGTTGGACGCCTTCCGTGTCAATGGCGCGGCAACCGCACCGAAACTTGCTGCTGTCCGTTAAGTGGGGCTCACCAGAGGGCTTTCAAGGCCCGTGGGGAAATTTTTTTGATTCAGCGCCGCGGGTCTTCGCGGGAGATGAACTCTCCCTCCAGGGGGCTGCCCTCTGCGTCGCCCTGAGGCGATGAGGTTTGCCGGCCGTCAGCCGGCTCCGACGTCTGCTGCCAGTCTGCATCGGGTCCGCGTCGGGGGCCATCTCCGAGGCCGCCGCCGCGGTGGATGCCCTGAACGTGCACGCCGAGCCTGGCGATCAGCTTGCTCAGCAGGCGGCGCGCCTCGGGAAACAGACACATGAAGCCCAGGGCATCGGACACGAAGCCGGGCGCCATCAGCAGGGCGCCGCCGAAGATCAGTGCGGCACCGGTGAGCAGCTCGCCCGAAGGTACTTCGCCGCGCTCTAAGCGTTCGCGGGCACGGGCAAAGGTGGCAGCCCCCTCCCGTCGGATCAGGTGCAGCCCGATGAAGCCGGTGGCCAGCACCATCAGCAGGGTGGTGAGCAGGCCGATCTGGCTGCCCACCGAGAAGAGGATGACGAAGTCGAGCAGGGCGAAGAGGGTAAAGGCAAGCAGAAAGGGCATGGGGACTCCGCAGTATCGGTTCCGCAGGAGGTGGGGGCGGCCGCATGGAAATCAAGCGTTGACTGGCCGCGCTTAGCCCGGCGGTGGCAGTTGCCATAAATTGTCACTTGCATAGCACTATGGTGCGATGCACAAAATCTGCTACTATTTCTGTACCAAAAAAAAGCGATGTCCAGGATAATGCCGGGTCGCCGGCACTGGGTCGCCCCATCCCCCGGAGGCTTGACGATGAAACTGGATAGTTCTGTGATTGCGATCACCGGTGGCGCCCGCGGCCTCGGTCTGGCCATGGCGCAGCTTCTGGGCAGCCGCGGCGCTCGTCTGGCGCTGCTGGATACCGATGCCGGTCCGCTGGACGATGCCGTAACCCGGCTGCACCAGGCGGGCATCGAGGCCCGCGGCTTCGTGGCCAACGTGGCCGACGAAGCGTCGGTCAAGCAGGCCTTTGGCGATATCGCCGGCTCCCTCGGCCCGGTGAGCGGCTTGGTCAACAACGCCGGCATCCTGCGCGATGCTCTGCTGGTGAAGGCGAAGGAGGGCAAGGTCGAGAAGATGATGTCGCTGGAGAACTGGCAGGCGGTGGTCGACGTCAACCTGACCGGCGTCTTCCTGTGCGGCCGCGAGGCGGCTGGCCAGATGATCGAGGCCGGGAACGAAGGGGTGATCGTCAATATCTCCAGCATCTCCCGGGCAGGCAACATGGGCCAGAGCAACTACGCGGCCTGCAAGGCCGGGGTGGTGGCCCTGACCACGACCTGGGCGAAGGAGTTAGCGCGCTACGGTATTCGCACCGGCTGCGTGGCCCCGGGTTTCATCGAGACCGACATGACCGCCTCCATGCGTCAGGACATGCTGGACAAGCTGACTTCCGGCGTGCCGCTGCGTCGCCTGGGTCAGCCGGAGGATATCGCCCAGAGCGTCGCCTTTATCATGGAGAACGCCTATTTTACCGGGCGGGTGATCGAGTGCGATGGCGGCCTGCGCCTCTGAGCCAGTAGCCACATCCGCGATACCGCAGAGCGGCCGCCGGGGGTTCACCCGGCGGCCGCTCTGGTTTCCGATCGGCTCAGAAGCTGACCTGGTCTTCCAGATTCGCCACGGTGCCGGCTCCGATGCCGCTGACCCGCATCAGGTCCTCGGCGCTCTCGAAGTGGCCATTGGCCTCGCGATCCTCGATGATGGCAGCTGCCTTGGTCGGGCCGATGCCCGGCAGCTCGGCGAGGAGTTCCGCATCGGCGGTATTGACGTTGATTGGCGCCACCTCCTGCGCCGCGGCGCCCAGCGGCGCCAGGCCAAGCAGAAGCGCGAGCAGCGCGCCGGCGAGTACGTTAGGTGTCAATCCCTTCATGATCGTGTCCTCGTTTGTTGCTTTTATCGTGGAAGAGTGTCCCGAGGGACACTCTTCAAGCTAGCGGGTACCGGTGAGCCACAGTGTGGGCAGGCGCCGCTAGCCCACATAGGTGAGGGCAGACAGGCTAGCCTGTCGAAAAGCTTATACGGCTGGCGTTCAGAGTGACGTGTGCCTGGGCGATCTCGTACACGAGTCGACGACTCGGGCTGATATAATGCAGTCCATCCGTCCCTTGCCTGGAGTTCGGCCTGTGTCTACCGATTCGCCTCTGATCATCGCCCTTGACTACGCCTCCCTGGATGCGGCCCTGTGCATGGCCGATAGCCTGGATCCCGCGCACTGCCGTCTGAAGGTGGGCAAGGAGTTGTTCACCCGCAGCGGTCCGGACGTAGTGGATGCACTGCATGGCCGCGGTTTCGAAGTGTTCCTGGACCTCAAGTTCCACGATATTCCCAACACCGTGGCCGGCGCCGTGCAGGCGGCGGCGGAACAGGGCGTATGGATGGTGAATGTTCATGCCGGTGGCGGGCGCCGCATGATGGAGGCGGCGAAAGAGCGGCTGCAGCGCCACGGCCTTTCCACCCACCTGATCGCGGTGACGGTACTGACCAGCATGGAGGCGGAGGACTTGGCGGAGGTGGGCGTCAGCGTTACACCGGCCCAGCAGGTCGAGCGCTTGGCCCTCCTGGCCAGACAGAGCGGCATGGATGGGGTGGTTTGCTCGGCCCATGAGTCGGCGCGGCTGCGTGGGCTTTGCGGCGAGGGGTTTCTCAAGGTGACTCCGGGCATTCGGCCGAGCTTCGCCCAGGCCGGCGACCAGCGACGGGTGATGACCCCGCGTGATGCCATGGCCGCGGGCAGCACTCATCTGGTGGTGGGTCGCCCGGTCACCCGGGCCGAGGACCCCATGGCGGCACTGGCGGCTATCGAGGCAGAACTGGCGGGTTCCTGAGGGGCTATTCCCCTTCAATGCCGCTGATCGGCTTGGTGGTGCCCCAGCTGCGACAGCGAGGGCACTGCCAGTGGAGATGTTCGCCGTCGAAACCGCAGCGTCGGCAGCGGTGGCGCGGCAGGGCCTTCAGCAGGGTGCGGGTGTGCTGCTGCAGCAGCTCCAGGCGTTCGAGTGAGTCGTTCGGCTCATCCTGCCGATAGAGGTCAATGAGATAGTCCAGCGCTCCCAGGCTCGACTCGCGGGCAAGCTGCTCTCTGACCAGGGCGATAGCGGCCGCGGGTCCCTCACGGTGTCGCAGAGTGTCAGCCAGCAGGATGATCACGCTGGTGAAAGGCGTGCGCTCGAGCAGCTGGTAGAGATGGGCGATCAGCTCCTCTTCGTCGTCGAGCAGGCGGAAAGCGGTGCTCAGCGGCTCGAGGAGGGTGGGGGTAAAAGCGGCGTCCTGCTCGGGAATCCGCTGGAGCAGGCGAATCTCCTGGCGGTAGTGGCCGGTGTCGTGCTCCAGGGCGGCCAGCAGCAGGTTGGCGCGTACGCAGCGTGGGTCGATATTCAGCGCCTGGCGCAGGTGCTTGCGGGCAAGCCCCGGGCTGGCCTCGAGGCGCTCCTTCTCGGCCAGCTGGCAGAGCCAATGGGCCGCGGCGCGGCGAACCTCATCGCTCTGGCGAATCAGCTGAGGCTGGGCCACCTCCAGCGCTGCCTGCCACTCGCCCTCACGCTCCAGCAGGTCTACCAGCAGGCGCTTGGCGGCCAGGCGCCGCTGGTCGTCCGGGCTGTCGCGCACCAGGGCGTGCAGCAACCGTTCGGCGCGGTCGAGCAGCCCCAAAGCCAGGAAGTCCCGCGCCAGTTCCAGCTGCACCCGCTCGCCTTGGGAAGCGGAGAGGGTGGGGCGGGCCAGCAGGTTCTGATGGATCTTCACTGCTCGATCCGCTTCGCCCCGGCCGCGGAAGAGGTTGCCGAGGGTAAGGTGGATCTCGATGGTGTCGCTGTTGACCTCTAGGGCCGTTACGAAGGTCTCGATGGCCCGGTCCTGCTGGTCGTTGAGCAGATAGTTGAGTCCCACAAAATAATCCCGCGCCAGTCCGGATGATGGCGTGGGATCGTAGGGCTTGCTGCGTTCGCGGCGGCCGAGCCACCAGCCGATGGCGACCGCCGCCGCCAACAGGGTCAGCAGCAGGGCATCGGGCATCCTAGGGGAGTTCCTTCAGCTCCTGAACACGCAGTCGGTCGAGTTCCTTGCGCTGCTGCTGATTATGGCGCTGGGCGCGGGTCAGCAGGGTGCGCAGGCGCAGGTAGACGCCGCTCATGGCCAGCATGCCGAGCAGTACGCCCACCGTCAGGGAGACCAGCAACCAGACGGATAGCGAGGCTGCAGGCAGCTCGATCCAGATCAGGTTGAGCGGAAGGGCCTGCTGGTTGTTGACGGCGAAGAGAATGCCGACCAGCAGGACGATCAACAGGATGATGGCCAGGATCAGGCCTTTGAGCCAACGCATGCGCTTGTGTCCCCTGTAATGGAAGTGCCGCTAATCAAAGTGTGAGTGGCCGAAGCCTGTCAGTAGCCGAGGGCGCGGCTGGCGTCTACCTGCTCGCGCAGCTCCTTGCCGGGCTTGAAGTGTGGCACGAACTTGCCTTCCAGCGCGACAGGTTCACCGGTCTTCGGGTTGCGTCCGACCCGCGGCTCGCGATAGTGCAGTGAGAAGCTGCCGAAACCGCGGATTTCGACGCGACCACCCTCGGCCAGGGTGTCGGTGATGTCATCGAGGATCAGTCGAACGGCAGCCTCGACTTCCTTGATCGACAGCTCTGGCTGCCGTGCGGCGATCTGCTCGATCAACTCGGACTTGGTCATCGACGTTCTCCCTATGCGGTGGGCGCAGGAATCGGCCCGCCTGACACTGTTGTTTTTCAAAGCATACTCGGCAAATTCTGATAAAACAACGCACTACGACCTTTGGAAGATAGCGACGCAGGCGGCTGCCGTTGGCGGGGGGGTCGGGTATACTATCTCTATCATCCCACCGGACAGGCGAGGTCGACGTTGAACGAGCAATCACCCCAGGATGTGGCACTGCGCAAGCGGCTCCAGTGGCACTCCCGCCGCGGCATGTGGGAGCTGGACCTGCTGTTGGTCCCCTTTCTCGAGCAGCGTTACGACAATCTCGATGAAGCCGATCGGGAGGTGTTTCGTGATCTGATCGACGAGGAAGATCAGGATCTGTTCATGTGGCTGATGCGCCGCGAGTGGCCGGAGGACCCGGACCGGCGCCGCATCGTGCAGATGATCATCGAGCATGCCGAAAGCGCCGACAGCATTGGGCATCGTCCCGTCTAGGCTCTCCCTCCTCCTGCACGCCGTGCTGGGCGCCGTGGTGGCCGGCACGGCGCTGCTCCACGCGCCGGCTTGGTTGGGCGTGGCGGTCGCTGCAGCAATGCTGGCCGTCCTCCTGTATGGCGCCGGGCGATGCGTGAGAGGTGACCTGCGGGCAGTGTCGCTGGCCGGTGGGGGCGTGCGCTGGGAGTGGCGCGATGGTGCTTCGGTCCCCTGGCAGACGGTCTCCCTTTACTGCGACTATCTCGGTCCCTGGCTGATCGGCCTACGCCTCAACGGGCGTCGGCTATGGATCTGGCCGGACAGCAGTGACGCTGCCTCGCTATGGCGGCTGCGTCGTCTACTGGTACAGAGTCGTCAGTCAAGGTCTGCGAGATAAATCCGCGAGGGCTGCGGCATTCCCGGAGTGTGGTCGGGGCAGTCCGGGTTGAAGTGCAGGCCGCGGGACTCCCGCCGGGCGCGGGCGCTGGTCACGGTGAGCCGGGCAAGGCGCAGTGCTTGCCAAAGGCCTGCCAGCTCCGCACTGGTGGCGCTCACTTCCATCAGTGGGGCAAGTTCGCGCTGAAGTGCGTCCAGTTCCTCCGCGGCCTCGGCCAAGCCAGCGTCGCATCGCACGATGGCCACCCGGGTGCTCATGACTTGACGCATGCGCTGACGAATCTCGTCCAGCGCCCGCGGATCCGCTTCCTGGCTGCCGGCCCCGAAGGGGCGCAGCGTGGCCGATTCGGTCACCTCGCCCCGCCGGGCCAGTGCCGCGGCACAGCTGCGCGCGAACACCAGGCACTCCAGCAGCGAGTTGCTGGCCATGCGGTTGGCGCCGTGCAGGCCGGTGCAGGCGACTTCGCCGATGGCGTAGAGGTTCGCCACCGTGGTCGCCCCGGTCAGGTCGGTGGACA
>PWIZ01000337.1 GCA_003560175.1 Halomonas sp.
CTGGACGACACTGCCGAAAGGCTGCCGACGATTCACGTCAGCGGCGGTCGCCGCGGACTGGAGATCTGCCTGGCCACTGCCGACCTGCTGCGCCTCACCGGCGCAAGGCTGGCCCCGCTCGCCAGGGGCTGAGCCTGCGAGCCAAACGGTGCCCCACGCTGTCACAGAAAAAATAGCCGTCACGGTCGATACTCGATTCCCGATACCCGACAGGAGGTGGTCATGGCCATCCGCTACGATCTCTGGCTGGACCCCGACAACGTCGCCCGGCACCGCGCCGTGGAGGCGAACCTGATACGCTTTTTCGTCGAGCGCTTCGCTGACTATCCCCATATCCGCTTGTTCGGCGCCGACCCCTACGATTATGATGCGCCGTTCAATCGACTCTACGACGTGCTGATGGCCAGGGCCACCGACTACTGCGAGCGGGAATGGCGCTATACGCCTACCCCCGAGCAGCTCAATCGCGCCTTCTTCCTGGCCGTCGGCCAGTCCAACAAGTTTCTACGGGACCCCGACGATGGTGATCCGCAACGATCAGATTCCTGACGAGCGCCAGCTGGCAATCATCACCGCACAGCTGGGGCGCGCACCGCGCGGCATTGAAGCCGTGGCAGCCACCGACAGCGAGGGCACCCCGCTGGTACTGCGCATGGCGCCGATCATCGACGGAAAACCCTTCCCGACTCTTTATTGGCTCTGTTCCGAGCGGCTCAAGGTGGAGATCTCGCACATCGAGGCTGCCGGGGTGATCAAGCAGCTCGAGGCGCGCCTGCAGGAGGAGCCAGAGTTCCTCGCCGCCTACCATGCCAGCCACCGGGACTACGTGGCGACTCGTTGGCGCATTATGAGCGAGGCACAAAAGGCTGAGATAATCCGGCTGGGCTATGATGGCGTGCTCACTGAGCGTGGCATCGGCGGCATCGCCAACTGGGACCAGGTGCGCTGCCTGCATACCCAGTACGCCCATCACCTCTGCGGCGACAATGTCATCGGCCAGTGGATGGACGCTGTGTACGGCGTGGCCGACTGCCTGCCTGGAGGGTCCCGACCCCACTCCCCCTGATCATGAAACGCCCCATTCTCAACGCCCACCAAGGAGCCCCCGATGTACGTCGATACCCATGTCGTTGCCAGCCTCGCCCTGATCGCCAGCATGCTCGTGATCACCGGCATTGGCATCAAACTGCTGCGTCAGGCCATGAAGCGCGACGCCGAGGCCACCCGCTGAAGATACCGGCCAGCGACACCCGCGAAGGGCGCCCCTCCAGGCGTCCTTCGTCGTTTCCGGAGATGGGAAAGACTTGCGGCGACAGGCCCTCGCCGCCAGCATAAGGCCCCTGCTAGGAGGTAAAAAGCGCCCCTGCTAGGAGGTAAAAAGCGCCCCTGCCAGGAGGCAAAAAACGCCTCTGCCAAGGAGAAGAGCATGCCAAGATTCTGCGTCTATCTGGGTTCACGGGACGGCCACGACCCACAATTTCGCGAGACCGCCCGCGAACTGGGGCGCGAGCTGGCCCAGCGCGGCCATACCCTGGTCTATGGCGGCGCCCGCATCGGTCTGATGGGCGCCCTGGCGGATGCTGCCCTGGCCGGGGGGGGTGAGGTCGTCGGCGTGATGCCGGACCACCTGGTGGAGCGCGAACAGGCCCACCGCGGCCTTACCGAGCTGATCCGGGTGCGCAACATGCACGAGCGCAAGGCCAGTATGGCCACCCACGCCGACGCCTTCGTGGTGCTACCCGGCGGCATCGGCACCCTGGAGGAATTCTTCGAGGTCTGGACCTGGCACTACCTGGGACTCCACGACAAGCCCATCGGCGTGCTCGACAGCGCCGGTTTCTACAGCCCCCTGCTGACCTTCCTCGACAGCACCGTGGAGCACGGCTTTCTCAACGCCCGCACCCGGGCCGAGCTTTTCGATGCCGCCGAGCCGAGCGAACTGCTGGACATCCTCGAGGCGCGTCTTGTCGAGCCGGCCTAACAAAGCGGGTCAAGCGTCGTCGACCAGTTCGCGGGTGCGCTGATAGGTGAGCTGGAGCAGGCGGGCATCCTCGCTGGCGCGATGGCGACGAATTCCCATCTCGGCCACGAGCGCCTCGCGGGTGGCGTGCCAAAGGGCAAGCTGCCCCTCGCTGAGCAACTTTCGCAGCGCCTCCAGGCGGAAGGCCGGCAGCATGCCGGCGTGGTGGAAGAGCAGAGACAGCCAGGTGTTATCATAGCCCCAGCTATCACTGTAGGCGATGCCGAGCTCGCCGAGCTCGTCGTTGAGCCAGCAGGCTACCTGGCGCACCGGGTGCCCCTCGCGATGCAGCCGCGCACGGCTGATGCCGTGCAGGAGTTCGGCCTTGGGATCCCAGTGGGTCCATTCAGGCAGGGGAAGGATCAAGAAGGCACAGCTACTGCCGTCGGGGCGAGCCAGGCCGACCTCGATGGGGTAGCTGCCACGCCCAAACCCGGACGCCTCGATATCGAGCAGTGTCGGTAGCGTCACGGGAGCGCGGATCCTCGAGGCCGAAGCTTATGAAGGGAGAGGGCCGGCGCGGCGCCACACCCGGCGTTGACCTAGTGTCGCGTCTCGGCTTCGCCGCTGTCCAGCACATCACCCAGGTCGATGGCCTGGTCGGCCAGCTGCTGCCAGTGGGTGGCGCGCTCGTCATCCAACGGCAGGCCAAGCTGGCCCTCGCGGTAGGCACGGGCCAGGCGGGCGGCGGCCAGGGGATGGCCATCCTCACCCGCGCGGGCATACCAGGTCACGGCGTGGTCGTCGCGGCGCGGGTATAGGGCACAGCCGTTCTCGTAGATCTGACCAGCCTGGTATTGGGCGCGGACGTCTCCGGCCTGGGCCGCCTCCAGCACATAGCGAGCACCGCGGGCCTTGTCCTGAGGCGTCAGACCGCGGTGGAAGAGCATATGGCCATAGACGGAGAGCGCCGGCGGATGCCCGGCATTGGCGCAACGCTGGAAGAGATGCATGGTCAGCCGCTGCGTGCGCGGCGAGCGAGGCAGCCAGCGAGTATGGAACAACTGCTCCGCCAGGCGGTATTCGAGCCGGGTGAACAGTGATGATGCCTGTATCATGGCCAGTTACCGGGTCCTGTTGGTGCGAAAAAAGACGCTTACCACCCTGTGCGCAGCGGCGGCTCCGTAAGAAACTTGACCGCTCCCTAGGCTTCTGAAAGCGGAAACGGCGGCCAGCATACGCCCGCCCCGCCCGGGACTCAACCCTGGCCATTTGCCGCCCCTCCCGGGCTGCCGCTACCATGCCAACTTGCACATTCGCAGATCCGGCAAGGGAGTAGAGAATGCAGACGCGACCGCTGGGCACCACCGGCATCGAGGTCAGCCGCCTGTGCCTTGGCACCATGACCTTCGGCGAGCAGAACAGCGAGGCCGAGGCCCATGAGCAGCTCGACCGCGCCGTGACCTTCGGCATCAACTTCATCGACACCGCCGAGATGTACCCTGTGCCGCCGAAGGCAGAGACCCAGGGCCGCACCGAACGCTATATCGGCAGCTGGCTAAAGCAGCGCGGCAGCAGAGACGACGTGATCATCGCCACCAAGGCGTCGGGGCCGGGCCTCGAGCATATTCGCGGCGGCCCGCGGCTGACTCGCGATCACCTTCACCAGGCCGCCGACGAGAGCCTCGCCCGCCTGCAAACGGACTACGTCGACCTCTACCAGCTGCACTGGCCGGACCGGAAGACCAACTTCTTCGGCAAACTGGGCTACCCGTATGACGAGGACGAGGACACTACGCCGCTGGAGGAGACCCTCACCGCCCTCAAGGAGTTGGTGGATGCCGGCAAGGTGCGCGCCATCGGGCTCTCCAACGACACCCCCTGGGGCGTGATGCGCGCCCTGCAGCTGGCCGAAACACTCGACCTGCCGCGGGTCGCCTCGGTGCAGAACCCCTACAACCTGCTCAACCGCACCTTCGAGGTAGGCCTGGCCGAGATCGCCCATCGTGAGCGGGTAGGCCTGCTGGCCTACTCGCCGCTGGCCTTCGGGGTACTCTCCGGCAAGTACCTCGAGGGTGCCCGCCCCGAGGGCGCGCGACTGACCCTGTTTGAGCGCTTCCAGCGCTATACCAACCCCCAGGCCGAGGCGGCCACCGCCGAGTACGTGCGGATCGCCCGCGATGCCGGCCTGGACCCGGCCCAGATGGCGCTGGCCTTCGTCAATTCGCGCCCCTTCCTGACCAGCAACATCATCGGCGCCACCAGCATGGAGCAGTTCGAGAGCAACCTGGAGAGCGAGGCACTCAAGCTCGACCAGGACGTGCTCGAGGCCATCGAGGCGGTGCATCGTCGCCAGCCCAACCCGGCACCCTGAACCGCGCGGCGCCACGGTCGCCGGGCTATCGCCACGATAGCCCAATGGCCGCGGCGCCCTTGGTATACTCGGCGCACTTTCACAGCATCAGGAGCGCCCCCATGCTGAGCGTGATCTCGCCTGCCAAAACGCTGGACTTCGAGACCCCGGCCACCACCGCCACGCACACCCAGCCGGACTTCCTCGACCGCAGCCGCGAGTTAATCGAGATCCTGCGCGACTATTCTCCCCAGCGGCTCGCCGAGCTGATGGGCATCAGCGACAAGCTGGCTGCCCTCAACGCCGCGCGCTTCGCTGAGTGGCACACTCCCTTCACCGCGGAAAACGCCAAGCCCGCCGCCCAGGCCTTCCAGGGCGACGTCTACGTGGGCCTCGAGGCGGAGACCTTCAGCGACGACGACAACGCCTTTGCCCAGGCGCACCTGCGCATCCTCTCCGGGCTCTACGGCCTGCTGCGCCCGCTGGACCTGATCCAGCCCTACCGCCTGGAGATGGGGACTAAACTGGAGAATCAGACCGGTCGCGATCTATACGCTTTCTGGAAAGCCACCCTTACCGGGGAGCTCGACCGCGCAGTGGCACAAAGTGGCAGCCCGGTGCTGGTCAATCTCGCCTCCAACGAGTACTTCAAGGCGATCGATCCGAAAGAACTCCAGGCACGGGTGATCACCCCGGTGTTCAAGGACGAGAAGAACGGGAAACTCAAGATCATCAGCTTCTACGCCAAGAAGGCCCGCGGCCTGATGGCAGCCTGGATGATCCGCGAGCGCTTGGACGACCCCGAGGGACTGAAGGACTTCAACGTCGCCGGCTACGCCTACAACCCGGCCATGAGCGAAGGCGACACCCTGGTCTTTACCCGCCCCGAAGGCGATGCCTGACTGACCCGGAGCCGGACCTGTACCAGCGATGGATGGCGATGAAACCATCGCCCGACAAGTCGGGCTCCTATGATGCGAAAGACGGTGGATGACGCCCGCCAGAGTCGGTAGGAGCCGGATTTATCCGGCGATCAATGCCCCCTCGTAGAGGGCTATGCAAACACCAGCGGGCGGGCGGAGCGGCCCTTGAGGAAGCGGCGGTGGGCCTGCTTGAAGCGTTCGTCGTCGCAGCGGTGCAGCCACTCGTAGGCCACCATGTCGGCGCTGACCGGGACCGCTCCGGCTTGCATCATGCGTTCCCGGGCCAGGCGGGCCTCCGCGGCGCGGCGGCTGGCACAGGCCTCGACGAGCCAGTAGACCTCGTAGCCCGCCGCCAACAGACCAAGCCCCGTCTGCATCACGCAGATATGCGCCTCGGTGCCACACAGCACCACCTGGCGCTTGCCGCTCTCCGCCAGCGTAGCGGCAAACTCCGGGCTTCCGCAGGCGTCAAAGGTCAGCTTCTGCCACAGGCGATGGCCCGGCAGCGCCTCCAGCAAGCGCGGTTCGCTACCGCCCAGCCCCTCGGGATACTGCTCGGTCACCCACACCGGCACCTCGATCGACTCGGCCAGGCCGCCCAGCCAGGCGGCTTCGGTCACCGCCTGGTCGCCTTGCTCGATCAGCGGCAGCAGCCCCGCCTGCAGGTCGACGATCAGCAGCAGGCTCTTCTCTCGTGTCAGACGCATGGCGTTGTCTCCTTGTGCTTGTTATCGGTTTTTATGGTGCCCCCCAGCATAGCCGGTAGAATGTTTCGACTCGACCTTCCCACCCCCAACCCAGACCAATATCGGAGGTACTCCTGATGCGACACCTGCTTGTCATGCTGGTCGTCGGGCTCTTTACCCTTGGCCCAGCCCTGGATTACGCAGAGGCCCGCCGCATGGGCGGCGGCGGCAACGTCGGCAGCTTCTCCCGCTCGGCGGACCGCCCCGCCGCCGCGCCCAACCAAACCACTCCCGCCCGCCAGGGCCAGCAGGGTGCCGCGGCCGGCTCGCGTATGCCCGGCATGATGGGCGGCCTTCTCGCCGGCGGCCTGCTCGCTGCGCTATTCTTCGGTGGCGCCTTCGATGAGCTGCGCCTGACGGATATCCTGGTGATGGCCGGCCTGGCCTTCCTGCTGTTCCGTCTCTTTGCTCGCCGCCGCCCGGCCCTGGCCGGCGCTGCCGCCGAGCGTGAGGGGTCTACACAATCCCAAGCGGCACAGCCTCAGGCCTTCCAGGCCAGTGCCCCGCTGGGCGGTAGCGCCGCCTTCGCCGGCGAGCCGGAGTGGTTCGACCGCGAGAGCTTCCTGGGCGGCGCCAAGGAGCACTTCATGACCCTGCAGCGCGCCTGGGACAACAATGACTTCTCCGAAATCCAGGAGTACGTGACCCCGGAGCTCTACAACCTGTTGCGGGCGGAGCGCGACCAGCACCCGGCCAACAACCGCACCGAGGTGGTGAGGTTGTTCGCCGAGCTGGGCATGGTCGAGGAAGTCGGCAAGCAGGCCGAGGCCACCGTGATCTTCCACGGCATCCTCGACGAGAACGGTGAGCACAGCGAGTTCAATGAGACCTGGCACCTGGTCCGGGATCTGCGCGACGACGCCCCCTGGTACGTGCAGGGTATCGAGCAGAACGAGCAGACAGGGTAACGGGCCCTTTCGGCCGCACGCGCATACAGCAAGGCCGGGCGAGATCGCCCGGCCTTGCTGTATCAGGCGTCCGACGCCCGTCAGTCGCCTTCGGCGGCGTCCTGGATGGACTCGCCCATCTCCTCGACGCCCTCGCCGGTGTCCTCCATGGCCTCATCGATCTCCTGGCCGGCCTCCTCGGCGGGGCCGGGCTCGTCCTGGCAGCCCGCCAGGCCAGCCGCCAGCATGCCAACCAGCAGCGCCAGACCAAGCTTCTTGAGCATCGCATGTGTCATAGGGTATCTCCTCCTGAGTCGCTTCCTGAAAAAACCGTTCTGGAATATTCATCCTGAAAAGCAGCCGCCAGGGCGACCACGCTCTAACCCTAGCCAACTCGCGCCGCCACCACCACTACGTGATGCAACGCCAGGTAACCAGCGGCAACATCGCGATTGCGAAGGGAAAAAAGACGCACCTGGAAGCGATGCGCCCATGACCACTCGAATGGCTCAAGCAACCGTTTCATCGCGGCAGGCCACTCGCCTGATTTCAAACACATGTTTTATCTCCGCGGCGGAGTTTACCCCCGGCGGCCCCATGACGGCGCCGCGGAGCGGGTGCTATGATCCGTGGCCTGATACCTATAACGACTCGTAGACATCAACAGCACAACGAGGAATCCGGCTTGTCACATTTACCGGTGATCGTCGGCATGGGCGGCGTGAATCCCGCCGGCAGAACCTCGGGCCAC
>PWIZ01000137.1 GCA_003560175.1 Halomonas sp.
CAGTCCACGCTGGCGCCCATGCGGCGCAGCTGGCGGGTGATATGGCCGCCGGATTCGTGCTTCCACTCCCACACCTTGTCGATGAACGCCTCGCGGCCCAGATCGTGGCGGCTCTTGCCCTCTTCGGCGGCGACCTTGCGCTCCACCAGCATCTGGGTCGCGATGCCGGCGTGGTCGGTGCCCACCTGCCACAGGGTGTTGCGTTCCTGCATCCGCCGCCAGCGGATCAGGGTGTCCATGATGGTGTCCTGGAAGGCGTGGCCCATGTGCAGGCTACCGGTGACGTTGGGCGGCGGGATCATGATGGAGTAGGGCTCGCCCTCGCCTGAGGGGGCGAAGCGGCCATCGGCCTCCCAGCGCTCATACCAGCGGGATTCGATCTGCTCGGGTTGGTAGGTCTTGTCCATGGGCGTTCCGGGTCCAGAAATGATCACCGCCGGCCAGGGGGCCGGACGGCAGGAGAGGGCGACGAAAAATGGGGCCTCGCGTCATGGCGTGACGCTGCCAAGTGGGAGCCTGGCTCCGCCGGGCGAATGGCGCCGCAGGCGCCTTGGCGGTGTTGCCTGGGCTGGCGTCTGCCGCCGGGGAGTCCTTCGGCCTCCATTCGCCGGGCAAAGCCCAGCTCCCACATGGTGGTTCAGCCTCAACCGAGATGCGCGCCAGATGGTAGCGATCCCAAAAAATGGTTTCGATTATAGCGCGGCGAGGCCCCCGGCGTCAGCCGGACTGCCCGCGCAGCTGGTGGGCCTTTACGGGATAGCCGCGCTTCTTGTAGGTCTGCCAGCACTCGCGCTTGGCGACGAGCACGTCCTGGTGCTGGTTGATGATCTCGGCGACTCGTTCGAAGCGCGAGAACCACTCGGGGATGCCCGGGGAGAGGTTGAGCAGCGCCTGCACGGCCAGATCGGGGGAGGGCGGGGCCTCCCAGCCGATGGTCACCGGGATGCGCGCATCGATCTCGGCCTCGGCGCCTTCCGCCCCCAGCAGGGCGTGGGGCACATAGGCATCGGGGCGAAAGGTCCAGAGCCGCTCGTCGAGAGTTCTGGCCATGACCTCATCCTCGGCGTGCAGGTGCAGCCGATAGCCCTTGCGCTGGATGGTCTCGGCCAGCCGGCAGGCGAAGTCGAGGCGCGCCTCCAGGGTGGTGTCGGGGAGGACGTAGAAATCGATCTGGGTCACGCCTACACCAGTCGGGTGAGCCAGCCGTGGGTATCCTCGGCGCGGCCGTACTGCAGGTCGAGCAGCTTGGTGCGCAGGCGCTTGGCGATGGGATTGCCGCTCTCCGCCTTCAGGCGGATGGGGCCCTCCTCGGTGACCAGCTCGCCCACCGGGGTGATCACCGCGGCGGTGCCGCAGGCGAATACCTCGGTCAGCTCGCCGGAGGCGGCGGCCTCGCGCCACTCGTCGATGCTGATCGGGCGCTCCTCGGGGGCGAGGCCCTCGTCCCGGGCCAGGGTCAGCACCGAGTCGCGGGTCACGCCTTCGAGGATGGTGTCGGTGAGGCGCGGGGTGGCGATGCGACCGTCCTTGAAGACGAAGAAGAGGTTCATGCCGCCCAGCTCCTCGACCCACTTGTTCTCACGAGCATCCAGGAAGGCCACCTGGCTGCAGTTGTGGGCGCCGGCTTCCTTCTGGGCAGCCAGGGAGGCGGCGTAGTTGCCGCCGCACTTGGCGAAGCCGGTGCCGCCCGGCGCGGCGCGCTTGTAGTGGCTGGAAAGCCAGATCGACACGGGCTCCACGCCGCCCTTGAAGTAGGCCGCTGCGGGCGAGGCGATCACGTAGTAGTCCACCTCATGGGCCGGACGCACGCCGAGAAACTTCTCGCTGGCGATCATGAAGGGGCGCAGGTAGAGGCTGCACTCGTCGACCTCGCTCTTCGGCGTGGGCACCCAGGCGTGGTCCTGGGCCAGCAGCGCCTTGAGCGAGCCGATGAAGTCCTCGTCGGAGAGCTCCGGCAGGGCCAGGCGGCGAGCGCTGCGACGAAAGCGCTCGGCGTTCTTCTCCGGGCGGAAGGTCCACACCGAGCCATCGGCATGACGGTAGGCCTTGATGCCCTCGAAGATCTCCTGGCCGTAGTGCAGCACGGCGGCGGCGGGATCCAGGGTCAATGGCCCATAGGGGCGAACCTCGCGGCCATGCCAGCCGGCATCCAGGGCCCAGCGTATATGGGCCATATGGTCGGTGAAATAGCCACCGAAGCCGGGGTTCTCGAGGATCCCTGTACGGACGGTGTCGGAGGAAGGGGTGGCGTTGGGAAGCAGTTCGAAGCTGGCAGTCGACACGGCAAGGGGTCTCCGCTACGCCCGGGGCGTGCCAGCCCCGGGGTGATACAGGAAGCTCGGGCCGGCGAGAGCCAGCCCGGGTCGTGGATTCATCGTCAGTTCCACATGAGAAAGGCGACGCGGGAAAAACGCAAGTCCACGCCGCTATTCCGCGCCGGTTTCCACTTCGGTCTCCACCACGGCGTCGCCTTCCCGGTCCAGCAGGTACTGGGTCAGCAGGCCCACCGGGCGGCCGCTGGCGCCCTTCTGCTTGCCGGAGGTCCAGGCGGTACCCGCGATATCCAGGTGCGCCCAGGGGAACTTGTCGGCGAAGCGCGAGAGGAAGCAGGCCGCGGTGATGGTGCCCGCCGGGCGACCGCCGATATTGGCCAGGTCGGCGAAGTTGGAGTCGAGCTGTTCCTGATACTCGTCCCACAGCGGCAGGTGCCAGGCGCGATCCCAGGCCGCCTCACCGGCATCCAGCAGGTCCAGGGCCAGGTCGTCATCGTTGGCGAGCAGGCCGGTGGCGTGGTGGCCCAGGGCGATGATGCAGGCGCCGGTGAGGGTGGCGATGTCCACCACGCTGGCCGGTTCGAAGCGCTCGGCGTAGGTGAGGGCGTCGCACAGCACCAGGCGGCCCTCGGCGTCGGTGTTGAGTACCTCCACGGAGAGGCCCTTCAGGGTCTTGATGATATCGCCGGGCTTGGTGGCCAGGCCGTCGGGCATGTTCTCGGCGGCGGCCACGATGGCGACCAGGTTGACCTTGGGCCGAATCGCCAGCGTCGCCTCGACGGTGCCGAACACGCTGGCGGCGCCGCACATGTCGAACTTCATCTCGTCCATGGCCTCGCCGGGCTTGAGCGAGATACCGCCGGTGTCGAAGGTGATGCCCTTGCCGACCAGCACATGGGGGGCCTCGTCGGGATCCTCGGCACCCTGGTACTTCATCACGATCAGCCGCGAGGGCTGCTCGCTGCCGCGGCCCACCGAGAGCAGGCTGTGGGCGCCCAGCGCCTCCAGGGCCTCCTCGTCGAGGATCTCCACCGCCAGCGCGCCGCCGGAGGTTCGGCCCAGGGCCTCGGCCTGTTCGGCCAGGTAGCTCGGGGTGCAGACGTTGCCGGGCAGGTTGCCCAGGGTGCGGGCGGTGTTCACGCCCCGGCCCACGGCGTTGCCGATGCGCGCACCCTCGCGGGCACCGTCGGCCTCACTTTCTGCGCTGACCAGCAGGGCCACCTGCTCCAGACGCGGGGCGGGCTGCTTCTCGGACTTGAGCTGATCGAAGCGATAGAGGGCGCGATGGGTCGCCTCGGCGACCATGCGCGCCTTCCAGTCGGTGCCGCGCTCGGCCAGGGGCACATCGGTGAAGGCCACGGTGCAGTTGTCCACCGGCAGCTCGGCCAGGGCGGTGAAGGTGGCATCCAGGGCCTTGCGGAAGGCGGCTTCCTGGCACTTCTCGCGTTTGCCCAGGCCCACCAGCAGCAGGCGCTCGGTGGAGAGGCCCGGGGAGAAGGGGATCAGCTGCACACGGCCTAGCCTGGCATCGAAATCGCCGCGCTCGATAAGCTGGCCGATCAGCTTCTCGCTGGCGTCATCGAGGCGCGCGGCGGCAGGCAGCAGTTCGTCATCCTGATACACCGGGATGACGAAGCAGTCGGTCTCGACCTTGGCGGGGTTACCCGTCTTGACAGGAAATTCCATGGCGTCTCCACAGACAAGCGTGTTGGTTGCAGGCGTTCGGGTTACCAGTGCTGAGGTTACTAGTGCTGGGGTTACAAGCGCAGGGGGATTCTGGATAATGCCGGCACGTCGCCGTGTCGCAACAGTGTACCCAAGGCATGGCCCCATTGCATGGCAGGCGCCGCATGATCATCTTCCGTTATCTGACCCGCGAGATCCTGCTGACCATGGCCGCCGTCGCCGGCGTGCTGATGCTGGTGATCATGGGCAGCCGCTTCATCCGCTACTTCGCCGACGCCGCCGAGGGCGACATCCCGGCGAGCATTCTCGGCACCCTGATGCTGTTTCATCTGCCGGGGTTCCTCGAGCTGATCCTGCCGCTGGCCTTCTTTCTCGGCATTCTGCTGGCCTATGGCCAGCTCTATCTCAACAGCGAGATCACCGTGCTGGTGGCCTGTGGCACCAGCCCCAACCGGCTGCTGCAGGTGAGCCTGGTGCCCGCCACCCTAGTGGCGATCCTGGTCGGACTGTGCAGCCTGTGGCTGACCCCGGCCGGTGCCCTGCACAACGCCGTGATGCTCGAGGATCAGCGCAGCCGCATCGACTTCTCGGCCCTGGCGCCGGGGCGCTTCCAGGAATTCGGCAGCGGTCGCACCGCCTACATGGAGGGGCTCAGCGATGACGGCAGCGAGATGCGCGGTGTCTTTATCAGCGAGCGCCAGCGGCGTAGCGACGGCACCCCGGGTACGGTGGTGACCCGCGCCGAGGGAGGCTACCAGACGCGTGACGAGGAGACCGGGAGCCGCTTCCTGGTGCTGGCCGGCGGCGAGCGCTACAGCGTCGAGCCGGGGCGCTTCGAGGCCGAGCGCCTCGAGTTCGACACCTATGCCGTGCGCCTCTCCCAGTCCGACGACAGGCGCGAGCTCGATTCGCCCGAGTACGCCACCACCGCTGCGCTGTTCGGTGACGACTCGCTGCGGGCGCAGGCCCAGCTGCAGTGGCGCCTGGGCCTGCCGCTGATGGTCTTCGTGCTGACCCTGATGGCGATGCCGCTTTCCCGGGTCAATCCGCGACAGGGGCGCTTCGCCAAGCTGCTGCCGGCCATCTTTCTGCACGTGGCCTACCTGAGCCTGCTGCTGGCTGCCCTGGATGCCATCGGTCGCGGTGCCCTGCCGGTCGCGGTGGGCATGTGGCCGATTCACGGTGCCTTCCTGGCGCTGGGGCTGATCATGATGGCACGCGCCCAGCGCAAGGGGATGAGCGGATGATTGCTGATCGTTTCGACCGCTACCTGGCGCGCAACGTGCTGGGGGCGATCATCGTGGTGCAGGTGGTGCTGCTGGGTCTCGACCTGGTGATCACCTATATCAACGACCTGGACGATGTGGAGGGCGACTACGGTGCCTTGCAGGTGCTCCTCTACCTGGGGCTGCGCCTGCCCTGGCGCTTCTACCAGTATGCCCCGGTGGGGGTGCTGATCGGCGCCTTGATCGGCCTGGGCAGCATGGCCTCGAGCAACGAGCTCACCGTGATGCGCGCCGCCGGCCGCTCGCTGACCCGCATCCTGTGGGGGGCGATGAAGCCGATCATCCTGGTGATCGTGGTGGTGCTGCTGGTGGCCGAGTACGTCGCCCCGCGCACCGAGCAGTTCGCCAATGCCTGGCGCCTGGAGCAAATTCAGGGTGAGGGGGCCGTGGTCACCCAGCGCGGCGGCTGGCAGCGCGAGGGCGACAGCTTCTACCGCTTTGGGGCCATCCGCGCCGATGATACCGTCCTCGATCTGACCCGCTATCGCTTCGAGGGGCAGCGCCTGGTGGAGTCCGCCAGCGCCGAGCGCGCCGCCTGGCGCGACGGCAGCTGGCGCCTGGAGGGCGTGGAGATCACCCGCTTCCATGACGAGCACACCGAGGCAGAGCAGCACGAGACCCTGCCCTGGGAGACCAGCCTGACGCCGGAGCAGCTCAACCGCCTGCTGCGTCCGATCGGCAGCCAGGCACCCAGCGAGCTGTGGGCCTATGCCCGCTACCTGCAGGCCCAGGGACAGGTCGCGACCGAGCCGCTGCTGCATTTCTGGCAGAAGATGCTGATGCCGCTGACCATGGGCTCCCTGGTACTGGTGGCCGCTTCCTTCGTGTTCGGGCCGCTGCGCAGCGTGGCCGCCGGCACCCGGGTCTTCTACGGGGTGGTGACCGGGCTCTCCTTCAAGTATCTGCAGGACCTGCTGGCGCCGGCCTCCACGGTGTTCGGCTTCTCGCCGGCCTGGGCGGTGCTGGCCCCGACCCTGATCTGTGCCGCCGTGGGGCTCTACCTGCTGCGGCGAACCGCCTGAGGCACAAGGAGCACTCATGCAACGACGTTTCGGTAACCTCGATGACGCCTGGCCGGCGGGGTTCGCTCGCCGGCTCGGCGCCATGCTCTACGACGGCTTTCTGGTAGCCGCCATCTGGATCCTGATCACCGGGCTGCACCTGACGCTGATGCGCCACGTCCTGAGCGTGCCCCCGGAGCAGATCGGGATCGGCTGGGTCCAGGTGTTCTCGCTGCGCCTGGCGCTGCTGCTCGGCGCCTTCGCCTTCTTTGCCTTCTTCTGGACCCGTGGCGGCGTGACGCTGGGCATGCAGGCCTGGCGGCTGCGGGTGCAGACCCTCGACGGCTGCTCCATCTCCCTGACCCAGGCCGCGGTGCGCTTCCTGGTGGCCGGCCTGTCGATCGCGGCCTTCGGCCTCGGTTACCTGTGGATCCTGTTCGATGCCGAGCGGCGCAGCTGGTCGGATATCGCCTCCGGCACCCGGGTGGTGGTGCTGCCGAAGCCGCCCAAGTAGGTCGCGGCCAGCCGCGGCGGTCCCGGATCTTGACCCGGGGCAGACATTGGTCGCGTTTTGCTTGCAAGGGGCTATGCGAATCATTTACATTTACTATCGCAGTCGTCAGCGAGGTGATGCCAATGTACGTATGTCTCTGCAAGGGGGTCTCCGACCACCAGATCCGCCAGACCGTCGAGGACGGGGCGCGCAGCTGGCGCGACGTCCAGCGTGAGACCGGCTGTGGCACCCAGTGCGGCAAGTGCGCCGTCCAGGGCAAGGGCATCACCCGGGAGGCGGTGAAGGCCGAGCTGATGGTGGGCGCCGAGGATCTGGCCTACGCCGTATAGGCGAATCGGGATTGTTCTCGATGTCTTTATCATGTAATTGATTTTGTTGGATATTTTGTGATTTGTCGCTAGACTGGTCGTCAGCGCTTGGCAGTGCCCATGCCTGCATGCCAAGCTGCATCCCTACCTGACGACATCCAGAGGTGAGTCCATGAAAGGCGACAGCAAGGTCATCGAGTATCTCAACAAGGCCCTGGGCAACGAGCTGGTGGCGATCAACCAGTACTTCCTGCACGCCAAGATGTACAAGGATTGGGGCCTGCAGAAGCTGGCCAAGTGGGAGTACGATGAGTCCATCGAGGAGATGCAGCACGCCGACAAGATCATCGATCGCATCCTCTTCCTCGAGGGCATGCCCAACCTGCAGGACCTGGGCAAGCTGCACATCGGCGAAAACGTTCGCGAGATGCTGGAGTGCGACCTCAAGATCGAGCACGACGGCCGCCGCGACTACATCGAGGCCATCGACTACTGCGAGCAGGTCAAGGAC
>PWIZ01000268.1 GCA_003560175.1 Halomonas sp.
CCCCGCCAGGCCATGGCCTTTCAGCGCCCGGTGCTGCTCCGGCGTACCGCCCTGGACAATCTCACCTATGCCCTGGCCGTTACCGGCACGCCGCGCGGCGAACGGCGCGAGCGAGGCCGGGAGGCATTGGCGCGCTTCGGTCTGGCGGCGCTGGAGAAACGCCCGGCCCGAGTGCTCTCCGGCGGCGAGCAGCAGCGCCTGGCGCTCGCCCGGGCCTGGCTGACACGCCCCAATGTGCTGTTCCTGGACGAGCCCACCTCGGCGCTGGACCCGGCGGCGATCCGCGCCGTGGAGGACGCCGTGCTCGACTTCCACCGGCGCGGAACCCGCATCGTCATGACCACCCACGACCTTAACCAGGCCCGCCGCCTCGCCGACGAGGTGGTGCTGCTCTACGGGGGGAAACTCATCGAGCATACCCCGGCCGACCGCTTCTTCGCAGAGCCCCGGACACCGGAGGGTCGGGCCTTCCTGCGCGGCGAACTGGTCTGGTAGAAAAGGAACCTCCATCATGAAACGCCCCCTTGTCCTTGCCCCCCTGGCCTTCGTTACCCTGGCACTGGCCGGCATCGGCCAGGCCCGGGCCAGCGACCACTACATCGTCCTGGCCTCCACCACCTCCACCGAGCAGTCCGGGCTCTTCGGCCATCTGCTGCCGGCCTTCACCGAGGCCAGCGGAATCCGGGTGCGCGTGGTGGCCGTGGGTACCGGCCAGGCCTTCGAGATCGCTCGGCGCGGCGACGCCGACAGCCTGCTGGTCCACGACACCAGCGGTGAGCAGCGCCTCGTCGCCGAAGGCTTCGCCGCCGAGCGCGCCGACGTGATGGCCAACGACTTCGTGATCATCGGTCCCGGCCATGACCCGGCGGGCATCGCCAAGGCCGAGACGGTGGCCGACGCCCTGGCGCGCATCGCCGAGACCGCCTCGGCGTTCACCTCCCGCGGTGACGACAGCGGCACCCACCGCGCCGAGCAGCGACTGTGGGAAGCCGCCGGCGTCGAGCCCGGTGGCGCCTGGTACCGGGAGCTCGGCAGCGGCATGGGGCAGACACTGAACACCGCCGCCGCCATGGACGCCTACGCGATGAGCGACCGCGCCACCTGGCTCGTCTTCGAGAACCCCCGGGACCTGACACTCCTCTTCGAGGACGATGAGGCGCTGTTCAACCAGTACGGCAGCCTGCTGATCGACCCCCTGCGCCACCCCCACCTCAAGCACGACCTGGCCATGCAGTGGCACCGGTGGCTGCTCTCCAAGGCGGGCCAGCAGGCCATCGCCGACTTCGAGGTCCAGGGCCAGCAACTGTTCTTTCCCAATGCCCGCCCCGACTGACCGGAAACAGGGGCCAACGGCCGCGGCGTTCCCGCCATCCGGCCGAATTCGGGAGGGCCCCGAGATTTGGTAAGATAGTCACTTCCTGCCCTTCAGGGGGCCCCTCGTTTCGGACAGCTGGAGCCGCCCATGCCGCTGCTCAGGCAGTTTTCGGTGACCGGCCTGTTGGTCGGCACCCTGCTCTTCGCCTTCTCCCTCACCCCGATCCTGCTTCCCAGGCCCTGGCTGGTGCAGGGGGTCATCAGCGGCCTCTCCTTCGCCGCCGGTTACGGGTTGGGCGTCGGCGGCCACTGGCTGTGGCACTATCTGGAGCTCCCCGAACCCGGCCCACGCCTGTTGCGGCGCATCAAGCTGGTGGCCAGCGTCTTCTGCCTGCTGGCGGCCGGCGTCTTCCTGTGGCGAGCCTCCGGCTGGCAGGAGAGCATTCGCACGCTGATGGAGATGGAACCGGTCGACGGCATACGCCCGATACGGGTCGCCCTCGTCGCCACGCCGGTGTTCATCGCCGTGCTGCTGCTGGCCCGACTGTTCCGACGCACCTTCCGTTCGCTCTCGCAACGCCTGGGACGACACGTGCCCCGCCGAATCTCTCATCTGGTGAGCCTGGTGGGCGCCATCGTGCTCTTCTGGGCGGTCATCGACGGGGTGATCTTCGCCCTGACCCTGCGCGCACTGGACAACTCCTACCAGCGAGTCGACCTGCTGATCCCCGACGACATCGACCCACCCGCAGACCCGCAGCTGACCGGCAGCGATGCCTCGCTGATCAGCTGGGAAGGCCTCGGGCTGCGCGGGCGCCGTTTCATCACGGCCACCCCCAGCGCCGATGAGCTGAGCCAGGTCCTGGGCGAACCCGCCCGGCGCCCGATCCGGGTCTATGCGGGGCTCAATGCCGCCGAGACCCCCGAGGAGCGCGCCGAGATGGCCCTGGCGGAACTGATCCGCGTCGGCGGCTTCGAGCGTTCGGTGCTGCTGCTGGCCACTCCCACGGGGCGTGGCTGGCTCGACCCAGGCGCTCAGAACACCCTGGAAGCCCTGCACCGCGGGGATGTTGCCACCGTCACCGCCCAGTACTCCTACCTGCCGAGCCCGCTTGCCCTGCTCACCGAGGGCGAGTACGGCGTCGAGATGGCCCGCGCTCTCTTCCATGAGGTCTATGACCACTGGTCCGCGCTACCGACGGGATCGCGTCCGGCCCTCTACCTTCACGGCCTGAGCCTGGGGGCACTCAACTCCGACAGCGCCTTCGACCTCTACGACATCATCGACGATCCCTTCCAGGGCGCCCTGTGGAGCGGTCCCCCCTTCCGCAGCGAGACCTGGCGCTCCGTTACCGATGAACGCGACCCGGACTCCCCGGCCTGGCTTCCCCGTTTCCGGGACGGGCGAGTCGTTCGCTTCATGAACCAGCACTCCGGCCTGATGGAACAGGGCGATGACTGGGGCGACTTCCGCATCGCCTACCTGCAGTACGCCAGCGACCCGGTGACCTTCTTCGAGCCCCGCTCGCTCTATCGCGAGCCCGACTGGATGCGTGAGCCGCGTGGCCCGGACGTCTCCCCGGACCTGCGCTGGTACCCCATCGTCACCATGCTGCAACTGCTCGCGGACCTGGCCACCGGCAGCGCGCCGCCGGGCTATGGCCACGAGATCGCCGCCGAGGACTATATCGATGCCTGGGTCGCCCTCACCGAGCCGGGGGGGTGGACGGAGACCGAACTCGATCGCCTCAAGGAGCATTTCCAGCGCTAGCCCCGCCCGCCTCCAACCCCGCCAGCAGAACGTCGAGGTCGTTGCTGAGGAAGCGCGCCTCCACGCAATCGCCCAGGTGCCCGTTGGCGAAGCGCAGGAAGCCCAGCGCCGCATGGGAGAGGCGGCGGTCGCGGCGCACGATGAACTGCCAGTGGCTCTCGATGGGCAGGCCCGCCACCGGGAGGATCGCGATGTCAGGGGGTTCCGGTGGCAGCACGTGCTCGGAGAGCACCGCGAGCCCCATGCCGGCCGCCACGCCGACGCGTATCGCCTCGTTGCTGGCCATCTGCAGGGTGGGCCCCAGCGACAACCCCTGCTCCTGAAGCCAGCTCTCGAACAGCATGCGGGTGGCCGAGCCGGGCTCGCGCAGCAGAAATCGCTCCTCGAGCAGCTCGCCCATGGCGATGCGGTCGCGGCCGGCAAGCCGGTGCCCCCGGGGCGCCACTGCTACCAGGGGATTGCGCAGGAAGCGTCCGGCCAGGGCGTGGGACAGGGACGGCGGGTGGCTGAAGACATAGAGATCGTCCTCCTGGCGCTCGAAGCGAGTGAGCATCTGGCGGCGGTTGCCGATATGGACGGTGACGTCGACCTCGGGGAACGCCTGGCTGTAGGGGCCGAGCAGACGCGGCAGCACGTACTGGGCAGTGTTGACCAGGGCGATGGAAAATCGGCCCCGCTCGCCGCCGCTCAGCGCAGCGAGGTAGTCGTCGAAATCGGCGAAGCGGCCCAGCACTTCGCGGCTGGCCCGGTAGAGTTCGGCGCCCGCCTCGGTCGTCACCTGCCGCCCCTCGCGGCTCTTCAGCAGCGGCTCGCCCACCGCCTCGGTGAGACGCTTGAGCTGTTGGGAAACGGTGGGCTGGGTGAGATGAAGCTGCCGCGCCGCCTCGCTGATCGAGCCGCTGCGCACGACCGCCACATAGACCTGAAGCAGCCGGAAGGTGAGGTGTCGGATATTCATGGCGGTATGTCTCCCGGCGTGATATTGATGATCTTCTATGTATCATCGCTTTAGTTTTTATTGGCATCAATGCCAAGCCCTGAGCAGAATGCGCGGCGACACCCCCTGATCACGAGATGCCCCTGATGCCCGATATCGTGGTGATGTTCTTCCTGCTCGGTCTGCTGGCCGGCGTGGTGAAATCCGACCTGACCATTCCCAAGGCCGCCTACGACACCCTGAGCCTGCTGCTAATGCTGACCATCGGCCTCAAGGGTGGCATGGCGCTCTACGGCAACCTGGGCTGGTCGCTGCTGCCCGAGCTGGTCGCCGTGGCGGCGCTGGGCGCTGTGATCCCGCTGGTCCTGATGCCGGTGCTGCGCCGGCTGGTCCGCCTCTCCCCCGCCGACAGTGCCAGCCTCGCCGCCCACTACGGCTCGGTCAGCGCCGGCACCTTCGCCGTGGCGCTAGCCTTCGCCGAGGGGCGCGGCCTGCCGATCGGCGCCGAGGTCACCCTCTACCTGGTGATGATGGAGCTGCCGGCGATCATGGTGGCCATCGCCCTCTTTCGCCGCTACAAGGGCGCCGAGCCCGGCGAGGCGATGCAGGGCATCTGGCACGAGACGCTGACCAACCGCGGGGTGATCCTGCTGGCCGGCGGCGCGGTGATCGGCGCCATGTACGGCCCCATGGAGGGTGCCAACGTCACCGAGCTGTTCACCAGCGCCTTCCACGCCGTGCTTGCGCTCTTCCTGCTGCAGATGGGCCTCACCGCCGCCGAGACCCTGCGTCCCATTCCCTGGCACCACTGGCGCCTGCTCACCTTCGCGCTGGTCGCCCCGCCGCTGCTCTCCCTGGCCGGCCTGGCCGTGGGCCTGGCCCTTGGCCTGCCCACCGGCTCGCTGCTGATCCTCACGGCACTGGCCGCCAGTGCCTCCTATATTGCCGCCCCGGCGGCCATGCGTACCGCCATTCCCCAGGCCAACATCGGGCTGGCGATGCTCGCCGCCCTGGGCTTCACCTTCCCGCTCAACGTGATCCTGGGCATTCCGTTCTACCACCAGCTGATCACCTGGCTGACCGGCTGACCGGCGCCGGAACAATGCCAAAAGCGAAGGGCAGCCTTGATGGCTGCCCTTCGCTTTTCCACCGACCCGCCCGCCTCGGCCACCCTCGGACCTTGCGACATTCGTCTAAGGCGCGATTGGCTGCACTTTACGTTAACGTCAACCTGACCTAGTCTTGTGCCATCATCAAATTTCACCACCCGACAAGAACCGGAGCCCCGCCCATGCATACCCCCTTCAAGCCCCTCGACTTCGGCCTCGACGACGAACTGAACATGCTGCGCGACCAGGTCAACGCCTTCGCCCGTGACGAGATCGCACCGCGCGCCGCCGAGATCGACGAGAAGAACGAGTTCCCCAACGACCTCTGGCAGAAGTTCGGCGACATGGGCCTGCTCGGCATCACCGTCTCCGAGGAAGATGGCGGCACCGGCATGGGGTATCTGGCGCACTGTATCGCCCTGGAAGAGATCTCCCGGGCCAGCGCCTCGGTGGGCCTCTCCTACGGCGCCCACTCCAACCTCTGCGTGAACCAGTTCAAGATCAACGCCACCGCCGAGCAGAAGGCCAAGTACCTGCCCAAGCTGATGAGCGGCGAGCACATCGGCGCACTGGCCATGTCCGAGCCGGGCGCCGGCTCCGACGTGGTCTCCATGAAGCTGCGCGCCCGGAAGGAGGGTAGCAAGTACATCCTCAACGGCAACAAGATGTGGATCACCAACGGCCCCGACGCCCACGTGCTGGTGGTCTACGCCAAGACCGACCCCGACGCGGGCTCCAAGGGCATCACCGCCTTCATCATCGAGAAGGGCATGCCCGGCTTCACCACCGCCCAGAAGCTCGACAAGCTTGGCATGCGCGGCTCCAACACCTGCGAGCTGGTGTTCCAGGACTGCGAAGTGCCGGAAGAGAACATCCTCGGCGAGCTGAACCGTGGCGTGCGCGTGCTGATGAGCGGCCTGGACTACGAGCGCACCGTGCTGGCCGCCGGCCCCATCGGCATCATGCAGGCCGCCCTGGATATCGTGGTGCCCTACGTCCACGAGCGTAAGCAGTTCGGCCAGTCCATCGGCGAGTTCCAGCTGGTGCAGGGCAAGGTGGCCGACATGTACACCACCCTGAACGCCTGCCGCGCCTATCTCTATGCCGTGGCCGCCGGCTGCGACCGCGGCCAGACCTCCCGCAAGGACGCCGCCGGCGTCATCCTCTACTGCGCGGAGAAGGCCACTCAGGTGGCGCTGGACGCCATCCAGCTGCTGGGCGGCAACGGCTACATCAACGAGTACCCCACCGGCCGCCTGCTGCGCGACGCCAAGCTCTACGAGATCGGCGCCGGCACCAGCGAAATCCGCCGGATGCTGATCGGCCGCGAACTCTTCAACGAATCCAAGTAAGGGTAGGCCCATGGCAATCCTGCAGACACAGATCAATCCGCGCAGCGACGGCTTCCAGACCAACGAGGCGACGATGCGCGCCGAGGTGATGAAGCTGCGCGAGCTGACCGCCGCCATCGCCCAGGGCGGCGGCGAGAAGGCCCGCGACCGCCACGAGTCCCGCGGCAAGCTGTTCGTGCGCGACCGCATCGACCACCTGATCGACGAAGGCTCCCCCTTCCTCGAGTTCTCGGCGCTGGCCGCCCATGAGATGTACGACTCGTCGATTCCCGCCGCCGGCGTGGTCACCGGCATCGGCCGCGTCAATGGCGTGGAGTGCGTGATCGTCGCCAACGACGCTACCGTCAAGGGCGGCACCTACTTCCCGCTCACCGTACGCAAGCACATCCGCGCTCAGGAGATCGCCCGCAAGCATCGCCTGCCGTGCATCTACCTGGTCGACTCCGGCGGCGCCTTCCTGCCCCGCCAGGACGAGGTCTTCCCGGATCGCGACCACTTCGGCCGCATCTTCTACAACCAGGCGACGCTGTCCGCCGAGGGCATCCCCCAGATCGCCGTGGTCATGGGCTCCTGCACCGCCGGCGGCGCCTACGTGCCGGCCATGGCCGACGAGTCGATCATCGTCCGTGAGCAGGGCACCATCTTTCTGGGCGGCCCGCCCCTGGTGAAGGCCGCCACCGGCGAGAGCATCAGCGCCGAGGACCTGGGCGGCGCCGACGTCCACGCCAAGAAGAGCGGTGTGGCCGACCACTACGCCGAGAACGACGCCCACGCCCTGCAGCTCTGCCGCGCCTGTATCTCGCGGCTCAACTGGCAGAAGCGCGGCCAGCTCAAGATGCAGGCGCCCAAGCCCCCGCGCCTGGACCCGAGCGAGATCTACGGCATCGTCGGTACCGATCTCAAGAAGCCCTATGACGTTCGCGAGGTGATCGCGCGCATCGTCGACGACTCCGACTTCGACGAGTTCAAGCGCTACTACGGCGACACCCTGGTCACCGGCTTCGCCCATATCC
>PWIZ01000111.1 GCA_003560175.1 Halomonas sp.
CCCGGCGCGGATGGCCACGGGGCGAACAGCAGTAGCGGCACCCAGAGCAGCGCAAGAAAGGCCACGAAGAGCCACCACAGCTCTCGCCAGCCCAGCCACACCAGCAGCGCGGCCATCAGCGCCGGTAACACCGTCTCGCCGAGCATGATCCCGATGCCTGCCAGCCCGAGAGCACGGCCGCGCAAGGCGGTAAATTCGCGGCCCGCCAGGGTATTCCCGAGGTGAGTCATCATGCCCTGGCCGCAGAAGCGCACCAGGCCGAGCCCGATCAGCCCCAGTCCCCACCAGGGCGCGGCGGTCAGCAGCAGGACGCCGGTGAGCAGAGCGGCGATCACCGCCAGTGCAAAGCGGCGCGGGGCCACCCAGTCGATGCTGGGGCCCAAGCGCAGCACGGCGAAACCCGACACCAGGGTCACCCCGGCGTAGGCGGCGCCGAATTGACCAGCCGAGAGTCCCAGGCGCTCGCTGATCGGCGCCTGGAAGAGGCCGATGAAGAAGCTCTGGCCCAGGCTCGAGGTGAACATCGCCAGGAAGGCGATGCTGACAAGGCCGCGATGGTAGCGCAGCAGGGTGGCGTAGCTCATCGTGGCCCCGGCCTCCAGGCATCGACCTTGCGCGCTGATACGGCGATAATTTCCCTCGTGCTTTTCATGATCTGTTCTCTACCCTTCCTTTTATCCATCCCCTAACGCTGCGAGATTGCCCATGACCATCGTTCGTCACGACACCAAGGCGCGCATGAGCCGCGCCGTCATCCACAACGGCATTGCTTACCTGTGTGGCCAGGTGCCCGGCCCTGAGGCCCGCCACGGCGACATCACCGAACAGACCAGCAGCATGCTGGCCCGCCTCGACGCACTGCTGGCCGAGATCGGCTCCGACCGGGAGAACTTGCTCACCGCGACCCTCTACCTGAAGGACGGTCATGATGTCGCCGCCATGAACGCCGTATGGGATGCCTGGGTGCCCACCGGCCACGCCCCGGCGCGTACCTGCGTCTGTGCGCCGATGCCTGCCGACGAGCTCCGGGTCGAGATTACCGTCACCGCCGCGGTGGTGAGCGGTGAGTACAGCTACTGAGCCGAGGCTCGCTAGCGCACACAGGGGTCGTCCATGACGGCCCCCTCCCGGGGTCGCAGTCGCCGCGACAGGGCATCCACGGCGATATTGAGTAGCGCCGTAATTAGCAGCAGGAAGAAGGCCACGTCGAACATCAGGTAGTCGAAGCCCTCCTCGATGTAGAAGCCCAGGGTGGCCACCCCCAGCATCCCCAGGATCGCCGTCTCGCGAAGGATCACCTCCGCGCGGTAGTAGAGTAGCGCCAGCATGCCGGGGTAGAGCCGCGGCAGGAGCTCGTAGGCCAGGCGGCCCGAGGCGGAAAGCCCCGGCATGCCGGGCGTCAGGGCATCGGCGTGGCGCGCCACCAGAAAGGCGATCAGTGCCCCGTTGTGCAGCGCCAGCGCCAGCCAGGCCGGCAGCAGCGAAGGCCCCAGCAGCAGCAGGAAGAGGAACGCCAGCATCAGCTCCGGGGTGGAACGCAGGAAAATCAGCAGGCTGTGCCCGGCCAGGCGGGTACCGCGGTTGCCGAAATGGCGACAGGCCAAGGGCCACAGCACCATGGCCACCAGCAGCGCCCCCACGCTTCCCAGCAGCCCCAGCATCAAGGTGTTGCCGATGGCAGGGCCGAGGTCCGGTATGCGCGCGAGCCACTCGACCAGGCCCGCCCAGTCGCCGGCCAGCAGCGCCGCTGGCCAGATATCCTCCGACACGAAGCGCCACACCAGGGCACCATCGACGCTGGGCCAGGGCCCCAGCAGCCAGACGCCCCCAATCAGCAGCACCGGGATCAGCCGGCGGTGGCTCCACCAGGGCAGACTGGCGATCAGCAGGTAGAAGAGCCACATCAGCGCACCCGCCTCGTGGTAGCGCCCCTCCCGGAAGGCGGTCTCCAGGTGGAAGCCCAGCGTCGGCAGCCCCACGAAGCCCAGCAGTACGCTGGCGCGCAGGGCGCATTCGAAGCGGTAGCGGGTGTAGGCCAGTAGCTGCGCCCAGACCAGCGGCAGCTCGGCATAGACGAAGCGCATCAGGCGCCCGGTGCCCGGCGGCAGGGCGTCCCGGGGCGCGCGGGGCGTCTGCTCGAGGATCTCTGCATAGACCTTGGCGAAGATGCCGGCATAGGGAATCGCCAGCGCGGCCAGCGCGGTCAGCGCCGACAGCCCGAACACCTGCAGGAACAGCAGTGCCCAGAACAGCTCGTGGATGGCCCGCACGAAGGCGCAGCCGGCGCGCACCAGCCGCGAGTGGGCGAACAGCAGCGCCAGCGGAAAGCCCAGCACCACCCCGGCCAGGGTCCCCCAGATCGCCACCGCCACGGTCAGGCCGATGGCGGTGAGCGGCGACTCCAGCGAGCCCCAGGCGGGCCAGGCCATGCCCATGGCCATGCGGCCCAGCTCTGCCCAGGGGTCTCGGGTATGAATGGCGATATCCGCGAAGGGGGCAAGCACCACGGCCAGCGCCGCTAGCGCCAGGGTGTGGCGGGCCAGTCTCAGCCCTGGAGTGCACCCCTGCCACCAGTGGCGACCGTGCCCCTGGTGGCTCGAGTGCGCGGAGCTCACGGGCGGCCCCGGGCACAGGGCAGGGCCTCAGGTCCCGGCATGGCCGGGAGGGCCTCCTCGCCGAGAGAAGACACTGGCGCCTCGGCATCCGGATAGAGAGCGTCAAGGTCGGCCAGCGTCAGTTCCGACGCCGTCGCGTTGATCACCAGGCGTCCATCACGCAGGCCCCAGACCCGGTCGAAATGGGTGAGTGCCAGCTCGCGCTGGTGCAGGGCGACCACCGAGGTGGTGTGGCGCTCATCGATCAGCGCCAGCAGGCGCAGCGCCTGGTGGGGGTCGACGCTGGCCACTGGTTCATCGCCGAGAAAGAGATCGCGCCCCTGATAGAGCGCGCGGCCGATGGCCACCCGCTGGCGCTGGCCGCCGGAGAGCTGACCCACCGGGCGCCTTTCGAGCCCCTCGAGACCAAGCAGCGCACACAGCTCGCCGACCTCCCGCCAGGGGCGGGCCAGGGGGCGTATCAGATTCCACAGACCGGCCAGCGTCGAGTGCTCCGGCAGCCGCCCCATGAAGATGTTGTGGTAGACGGCAAGCGTCGGTACCAGCCCGTGGTGCTGGGGGCACCAGGCGGCCTGTCGTCCGAGACGTGCGCGCAGCTCGACGAGCAGGGTCGACTTGCCCGAGCCGCTCTGGCCCAGTAGCGCGACCCGTTCACCGACCTGCAGCGTCAGGGTCAGCCCGGGCAGGACCACGCTGTCGAGCCGTCCCTGGCGATCGCGGCCGTGGCCGAGGTCCTCGCCCGCGAAGGTGACCAGAGGCCGGCCGAACCGGGAGTGACATTGCTCGCTTTCCATGACGTCGGTCCTCAGCGCAGCAGACCGAGATCCTCGGCTACTTCCTCGATGGGCGCGTAGAGGGCGTTGTCGGCGGGGATGAAGGCTTCTCGGGGAAAGCTGGCCAGCAGCTCGGGATCGTCCATCTCCAGGAAGGCGGCCTGCACCCGGTCGGTGAAGCCCTCGCCGAAGCGCTCATCGGCATCGCCGCGCAGGGTCCAGTTGTAGTCGGGGTAGGGCGGGGTGGCCCAGATCACTGAGACCCGATCGGTATCAACCCGACCATCGGCCACGGCGGCCTCCCAGACGGTGTAGTTCACCGCGCCGATGTCCCAAGTGCCCGCCTCCACCAGGGCGATGGTCCGGGAGTGGTCGCCGGAGTAGCCCACACGGGAAAAGAAGTCTCCGGGGTCGACGTTGTCGAAGCTTTCGCGGAAGAAGTGCTCCGGCATCAGGCGCCCGGAGGTGGAGGTGCGCGAGCCGAAGGTGAGGCTCATGCCCTCGAGTTCGTCGGGCAGCGCATCGGCCATCTCCAGCCCCGTCGAGTGGTGAGCGATGAAGTAGCTCATGAAGGCGTCATCCTCGCTGCCCTGGGCCAGGGCCTGGGAGCCCGGCACCAGGCGGCGAGCCTGGACGCCCGAGAGACCGCCGAACCAGGCCAGTTGCACCTGGTCGTTGCGAAAGGCAGTCACGGCGGCGCTGTAGGACTTCACCGGCACATACTCCACCTCGACGCCGAGGCGCTCCTCCAGGTAGTCGGCGACTTTGCCGAAGCGTTCCACCAGGCGTGCCTGGTCCTCGTCGGGAATGGCGGTAAAGCGGAAGGTCTCGGCAGCCGCCCCCTGGGCGAAGAAGGCGAGGGCGGCGGCGGAGAGGGCGAGGCGGCGCATGGGGCGGCTCCGTGGAAGGTGAGGCAGGGCCGCCAATGTTAAGGGATAGGGCGGGAATGGCAAGCGGCCACAGGGCCTGCCGCGGTGACGATGAGCCTTGTCGTGGGGGAGAGCGTCAAGGCTGCTGGGTGCCGGCCGGGTAACGGGTATCCTTGAGGCTATCCTTGATCTTCTTGAGGTGCCCGAGGAAGTCCTCGCCGCGACGCAGGGTGACGCCGGTGGCCAGCACATCGATCAGTGCCAGCTGGATCATCCGCGAGGTCATCGGCATGTAGTGGTCGGTATCCTCGGGAGAGGTGACCTCCAGGGTCTCGGTGCACTCTCGGGAAAGCGGCGAACCGGGAGCGGTGATACCCAGCACCACGGCGCCGCTCTCCCGGGCCAGACGGGCGATCTCCACCAGCTCTCGGGTGCGGCCGGTCCAGGAGATCACCACCACCACATCGCCGGTGTGGCAGCTCGAGGCCACCATGCGCTGCATCAGCACGTCCACGTAGGCGGTCACGGGCATATTGAAGCGGAAGAACTTGTGCTGAGCGTCCTGGGCCACGGCACCCGAGGCGCCGAGGCCGAAGAAGTGGGTCTGCTTGGCCTGGATCAGGTAGTCGACCACCCGCTCGATGCGCACCGGATCGGTCTGGCGGCGTGCATTATCCAGCGCAGCGATGGTGGCGCCGAAGATCTTCTCGGTGTAGTTGGCAGCCGTATCGTCGGGCTCCACCGCCTGGCTGACATAGGGGGTGCCGCCGGCCAGGCTCTGGGCCAGCTTGATCTTGAAGTCCGGATAGCCCTTGGCATCGAAGCTGCGGCAGAATCGATTGACGGTGGGTTCGCTCACCGAGGCGGTCTGGGCCAGGCTGGCGATACTCATGCCGGTAGCCTTGGCCGGGTCGGCGAGGATGACGTCGGCCACCTTGCGTTCTGAGCGGTTGAGCTCCTCGAGGCGTTGACGAATGCGATCGATCAGGTCGTGACGGGCCATGGCGCGGTGGCGCTCTCCATGCTGGGCGGCACGGGGCCGCAGGGTGAAGCCGGAATAGGTGATGTGGTGATTTAACTACATTAAGCTAACTATCCTAGCCCGAGTGGATGGGGCAGGCCATAGTGAGAGCCGGGCCGATCACATCGCGGGGGAAGTCAATCGAAGGGACCGGGGATGAGCCATCATAACCGGACCGGCCAGGTGGCCAGCACGGAGATCGATCTGGCGCTGTTCGGCGCCCTCGGCGACCTGGCCCAGCGCAAGCTGTTTCCGGCGCTCTTCCAGCTGGATCGAGAGGGGCTTCTCGCTGGCCAGACTCGCCTGCTGGGTCTGGCGCGCCAGGAGCTCGATCTCGACGGCTTCACGAGTCGCGTCGAGCAGGCGCTTCATACCCATGTCAAGGCCGAGGAGCTCGATCGCGAGGCCCTGACGCGCTTCTTGGCGCGGCTCGACTACCGCTGTCTCGACTTCACCACCGTCGATGGCTATGCGGGAATCCGCGACTGGCGCGAGGCGGGGCGGGAGCGCCCCATGGTGGTCTACCTGTCGGTGGCGGCGAAGATCTACGGCGACATCTGCCGGAACCTCGAGATCAGCGGCAGCCTGGACGACCAGAGCCGGGTGGTGGTGGAGAAGCCGATCGGCCATGACCTGGCGTCGTCGGCGGCGATCAACGACGCCATCGGCGCCGTCTTCCCCGAGTCGCGCATCTACCGCATCGACCACTACCTGGGCAAGGAGACGGTGCAGAACCTGATTGCCCTGCGCTTCGCCAACCCGCTGTTCGGCACCCAGTGGAACCAGAATCACATCTCTCACGTGGAGATCACCGTCGCCGAACAGGTCGGCATCGAGGGTCGCTGGGGCTACTTCGACGCTGCCGGCCAGCTGCGCGACATGGTGCAGAACCACCTGCTGCAGCTGGTCTGCCTGATCGCCATGGATCCGCCGGCCAACCTCGATGCCGACGCCATCCGCGACGAGAAAGTCAAGGTGCTCAAGGCCCTGCGGCCCTTCACCGACGACATGCTGGGGCGCGATGTAGTGCGCGGCCAGTACATTGCCGGCACCATCGGCGGCCAGGCTGTGCCGGGCTATCTCGAGGAGGAGGGCGCCAACATCGAGAGCCATACCGAGTCCTTCGTGGCCATGAAGACCGGCGTGGAGAACTGGCGCTGGGCCGGCGTGCCCTTCTACCTGCGCACCGGCAAGCGCATGCCCGAGAAGCTCTCGCAGATCATCATCCATTTCCGCCAGCAGCCCCACTATATCTTCGACCCGGACCAGCGCGGCCTGGCCGCCAACAAGCTGGTGATCCGCCTGCAGCCGGAAGAGGGCATCGCCCTGGAGGTGCTGACCAAGGACAGCGGCCTGGACAAGGGCATGCGCCTGCGCCGCGGCCCGCTGCACCTGGACTTCAACAGCGCCTTTCCCAAGTCGCGGATTCCCGACGCCTATGAGCGGCTGCTGCTGGAGGTGATGAAGGGGCAGCAGTACCTCTTCGTGCGCCGCGACGAGGTCGAACACGCCTGGCAGTGGTGTGACAACCTGATTGCCGCCTGGGCCGACCGCGACGAGGCGCCGCGGCGCTATCCGGCCGGCTCCTGGGGGCCCGTCGCCTCCATCGCCATGATCACCCAGGACGGGCGAAGCTGGTACGAGGATTACTAGCCGGCTTGGCCGGGAGTTGTAGGAGCGCGATTTATCGCGCGATTCCGGAAGGCCTCCCAGGAGGAAGCAATATGAGCGAGCTATGTCGAGAACGCCTGGCCAGCCAGCTGGCTGAGGCGGTGGTCGAGGCGCTGCGACAGGACCTGGCCGGGCAGCCCCATGCCCTGCTGGTGGTCTCCGGCGGCGCCACGCCGGTGCCCTTCCTGCGGGCGCTGGCCGCCTGCGAGCTGCCCTGGTCGCGCGTCCAGGTGACCCTGGCCGACGAGCGCTGGGTCGCCCCGGATAGCGACGACAGCAACGCCCGGCTGGTGCGCGAGCCCCTGCTGCAGGGGCCGGCGGCGGCGGCCCGCTTCGTGCCCCTGACCACCGAGGATCCCACCCCCGAGCAGGGTGCCGAGACTGTGGCCCGACGCATCGCCGGCCTGGCCTGGCCGGCCAGCGCGGTGGTGCTCGGCATGGGTGGCTATGGCCACACCGCTTCGCTGTTTCCC
>PWIZ01000336.1 GCA_003560175.1 Halomonas sp.
AGAAGCGTGACCGTACGATCCCCCCAGGGGCGTCAGGGTGTAGCAGAGTGGCACATGAGCCAGGGATAGCCACGCGATTCGGCAACACTTCCCAGGTCGTGTATGGTATTTGTCCAAGAAAAGCCCATCAGCATCGGCGGGACGTTGAATGGCGGACTCCACATCGCTTGCCAGACATTCTCTATGCTAAGGGCATGGCTACCGCCGCCAATACCTGCTCTCACCAGGAGATAACACGATGTATCACAAGATCATGGTGCCGATCGATCTCGCCCATATCGAATTGATCGAGCCGACGCTGGAGACCGTGGCCGACCTGGCGCAGCACTACGACGCCGAGGTGTGCTACGTGGGCATCACCTCCAGCGCGCCTAACAGCGTTGCCCGCACGCCGGAGCAGTTCACCCAGAAGCTCGACGCCTTCGCCCAGAAGCGCGCCGGCGTGCACGGCCAGCCGGTGAGCACCCACACCATTGTGAGCCCCGACCCCATCGCCGACCTCGACGACGACCTGATCAGGGCGATCAAGGAAGTTGGGGCCGACCTGGTGGTGATGCCGACCCACCCGCCCAAGAAGCTGGACGTGATCATGCCGTCCCACGGCGGCAAGGTGGCAACCCACACCGACGTGTCGGTCTTCCTGGTGCGCCCGCGCAAGGTCTGAGCCAGCCACCCCGAAATCACCATCTGACGCTACGCAAGGGAGAGAAGCACTATGGCTAATGACGAGAACGCCAACGAGAAGCCTGAGGCTTCCGAGGGCATTCCGGCCCCGGAGGGGGCGGCGAATCTCATTGACACGGACTACGTGATCGGACAGGACAACATCACCGCCTCACCGATGGGAGTAAACCTGGACCTGCACGGCAAGGTCTTCGTGTTCTCGTCAATCGTGGTGTTGTTCTTTGTGATCATCACCCTGGCTCTGCAGGATCAGGTCGAACCTCTCTTCAATGCGACTTTCAGCTTCCTGACCGGCAACATGGCCTGGTTCTTCCTGCTGGGAGCCAACATCTTCGTTCTGTTATCGATCGTGTTGATCTTCACGCCGCTGGGTAAGGTGCGCATCGGCGGCATGGATGCCAAACCTGACTTCAGCTATCTCGGCTGGTTCTCGATGCTGTTCGCCGCGGGCATGGGCATCGGCCTGATGTACTTCGGTGTCTCGGAACCCATGGGTCACTACCAATCCGCGCTGGGGGGGATCGCCACCGAAAACGGCATACGAACAGACTGGGCCCCGCTGGGCGGCGCCGAGGGCGACGAGGCGGGCGCCATCGCCCTGGGCATGGCCGCCACCATCTTCCACTGGGGCCTGCACCCCTGGGGCATCTATGCCGTGGTGGCGCTTTCGCTGGCGATTTTCTCGTTCAACAAGGGCCTGCCGCTGACCATGCGCTCGATCTTCTACCCGATTCTGGGGGAGCGCGTGTGGGGCTGGCCGGGACACGTAATCGATATCCTGGCGGTGTTCGCCACCCTGTTTGGTCTTGCGACTTCCTTGGGGTTCGGCGCCCAGCAGGCCACCAACGGCCTGAATGATCTGTTCGGTATTCCCGATAACAACGTCACCATGGTGCTGTTGGTCTCGAGCATTACCGTCGTGGCCATGGGCTCGATCTTTCTGGGTGTCGACAAGGGAGTCCAGCAGCTCTCCAAGATCAATATGGGCCTGGCGTTTATTCTGCTCACCTTCGTGATCATCGTCGGCCCGACGCTGATGATCGCCACCGGCTTCTTCGAGAACCTGTTCGCCTACTTTGCTCACCTGCCGGCGCTCTCCATGCCGTTCGGCCGAGAGGACGTCAACTTCAGCCAGGGCTGGACCGCCTTCTACTGGGCCTGGTGGATCTCCTGGTCGCCCTTCGTCGGCATGTTCATCGCTCGGGTCTCTCGCGGGCGTACCGTGCGCGAATTCCTGATCGCCGTGCTGCTGGTGCCGTCCACGGTATCCGTGCTGTGGATGACCGCCTTCGGTAGCGCCGGCATCGAGCAGCTGCTTGCCGGTACTTTCGAGGGCGAGGCAGATGAACTGTTCGTGATGTTGGCCGGCCTGCCGTTGACCGAAATCACCTCCTTCATTGCCATCACGCTGGTGATCGTATTCTTCATCACCTCGTCGGACTCCGGCTCGCTGGTGATCGATTCCATCACCGCCGGCGGCAAGGTCGACGCGCCCAAGCCCCAGCGTCTCTTCTGGGCCATCATCGAAGGCGCCATCGCCATCGCCCTGTTGCTGGGCGGCGGTCTGGCCGCTCTCCAGGCGGCGGTGATCTCCACCGGCTTGCCCTTTACGCTGGTGCTGCTGGCGGCCTGCTACGCCATCGTCAAGGGACTGATGAGCGAACCGCGCTGAGACTAGCCGGTGTGACAGCACGAACGAAGCGGGGCGGCCACTGGCCGCCCTGCTTCGTTCAGCTCCACAGCTCGCTTACCGGGGTGTCGGGGGAGTAGTGGCTGGCCACCTGAGCCTGCAGCAGTTCGGCGGTGGCCAGCGCATCCACCAGCGCATGGTGCCCCTGGTAGGCGGGCAGCCCGTAGCGCTCTCGACTGTTGTGCAGGCGGATCGATACCGGCGGGCGGCCCATCCACCGGCGAAAGCGCGACCACAGCGACTGGCGGTGCCGTCGCGCCTCAAGCGACATGGTGTCGATCATCGGAAAGCGCATTCCCTCCCCCAGCCGAGCCTGAATGCCACTGTCAAGAAAGGGTCGCTCGATGTGGCGATAGTGCACCACCGTCACCCGTCCCTGCAGCAGGGCGAGCAGCTCGGGCAGGATTTCGACGAGGTCGGGAGCGCTCTCCACTTCGGTGTGAGTGATGCGGTGCAGGGTCACCGACTGCTCGGTGAGCACCCTGGCCGGTTTGAGTACCCAGTAGCGCCTCTCGCGAAGCGGAATGCGCGCCAGGCTGAAGGGCACCACCCCGACGCTGACAATGGCGTGGCGGCGTGGATCCAGTCCGGTGGTCTCGATATCCAGCGCCGCCATCGGCACGTCGCCGATGGGCGTGGCCGGATCGGGGCAGCCCGCAGCGAAATAGTCCTTGAGCAGGGGATGCTGGACCCTGGCGGCGCGGTCGGCCAGGTAGTCAGGCCAGCCAGGAGCCTGTTGCCGCCCCCTGCCGGGCAGCCGCATCAATGGGGGCCTCGCGAGCGGCGCGCCCCGCCGGCCGGAATGGGATAGCGGAACTTGAGAAACTTCTGGGCATTACTGAGCACCTGGAAGGCGTCCTTGAGGGTATGGCGCTCGGTGTCGCTGACGTTCTCCGGCTCGATATTGTTGTCCGGGGTGCGCTCGTGCTGCAGGTCGATCATCTGGTGGTGGATGCGCGCCATGGAGAGAAACTCCAGGGCATAACGCAGTTTGTCGCTGACCCCCTGCGCCAGCAGCTGGGTGCGGTCGATGTCATCCAGGCGAGCGAAGCTGTTCTGGGCCCGGGAGCCACAGGCCAGGGCGTGGACCCGGATCAGGTCGGTGAGCGGCGCGGTGCCGCGGCGCTTGAGGTTGATGGAGTTGTTCTGCTTGCCGTCCTTTTCCATCACGAAGGTACGAAAAAACCCCAGTGGTGGCGTGCGATTCAATGCGTTGCGGGCCATGGCGGCCAGGAACAGCGGGCTCTTCGGGGCCTGCTCGGCCACCAGATCCTGGAGCTGCTCGACGAAGACGTTTTCGCCGTAGACGGCGTCGAGGTCGAAGAAGATCGAGCTGTGGAGCAGTCGCTCCGGGGTCGGGTCGCGGATCCAATCCCGAAAGTAGCCCTTCCACACCGACAACGGCTGCCGCCAGCGCGGGTTGGTGGCCATGATGTCACCGGTGCAGTAGGTGTAGCCGCAGGTGTGCAGGCCGTCACTGACGATCTTCGCCATCTCGAGGAAGTAGGCGTCATGGGCCTTGGGGTCGAAGGCATCATCGAGCACCAGGGCATTGTCCTGGTCGGTGACCAGGCTCTGCTCGTTGCGCGCCATGGAACCCATGGCCATGAAACAGTAGGGGACCGGCGGCGGGCCCAGCGCCTCCTCGGCCAGCTCCAGCAGGCGGCGGGTGAAGCTGCGCCCGATGGTGGAGAGCGCGCTGCCGATCATCCGCGAGTCGGCACCATCTTCCACCATGCGCACGAAGGCGGCGCGCACGTCCGGGGCCAGCTTCGCCAGGCCCTCGGCCGAGGACTGATTGAAGATATTGCTGACCAGGTAGAGGCTCGAGTGGGTCTCGTGGCGGATGATATCGGAGAGGTGCACGATGCCCACCGGATGTCGGCGAAGCATCACCGGCAGGTGGTGAATATTATTGCGCAGCATGGTGAGCATCGCTTCGTGCACCGATTCGTCGGACTGGATCGCCACCAGCCGATCGCCCACTATCTCTCCCACCTGGGTATCGGGCGCTCGGCCCTCGGCGACCAGACGGCGAAAGTCGCTGTCGGTGAGGATGCCACGCACCTGCCAGGCGCGCTCCTCGCTGTCGCGGAAGGTGTAGCGAGGATTGTCGCCGGGGGCATCCAGCACCAGCACCGCAGAGGCGCCGGAATCGCTCACCTGCCGTGCGGCCTCCTGCACCGTGGCGCTCGCCTCCACCATCACCGGGTAGCGAGACAGCAGCTTGCGCACCCGGGTGATCATCATGTCGTTCTGCTTCTTGTGGTGTTCGACGGCGGATTCGAGCCGCGGCCGCTCAAGCTCCACGAAGTCGGCGAAATGCTCATCCTCTGCGCAGAGTCGCTGGAAGAGCGCATCCGGGAGAAAGTAGATCAGGGTGTCTTCCAGCGCCTGGGCGGGAAAACGCACCCGATGATTACCCAGCAGGCTGAATTGGCCGAAGATATCGCCCTCGCCCAGGCGGTTGTACAGATCGCCATTGCGCCGATGGACCTCCACCGCGCCGCTGCGGATATAGGCGAGGTCGTGGACCTCTTGGTCGAGCGTCAGGATCTCGCTGCCTGCCCGGAAGTAGGCGACCTCCACCTCGCCGGCGATTTCGTCGAGCAGGTCATCGGAAAGGGCGTCGAAGGGCGGAAAGCCCCCCATATGCTGGCGAATTTCCAGTAGTTCCACTTCCATAGGTCACGCTCCCTTCCGGCAGGCTATCTGCTGCCAAGTCTGGGAGTTCGGCAGGGCACTGTAAAGCAGCGCCGCATGACGCCAGGCCCGCCGCAAGCACAGGGTGAGCGCATACGAAAAGGCCACCCGAGGGGGTGGCCGTTCGCGCTGCCGATGGGAGTCGGCGTTGGATCAGGACCGTCTTACAACTGGACCATCTCCTGAACACGCTGCATCAGCTCGGGGTCTTGCTGAATAGCCTGGCCGATGGCGTTGAAGGTATCCACGTCGAGACCGCTGTCCTCGACCACTTCCACCATCTTGTCATTGGCTTCCGTGCGAATTTCTTGCTGAGCCGCCTCATCCTCGGCAGCGTGCAGGCGCTCGGTGTAGTCCTGAGAGAGCACGGCAATTTCCTGGGAGGCATCGGCAAACTGCTGGAGCTGATCATCGGAAAAGTCCATGGCCGGGGCAGTGGCCTGGGGCTGCTCGGGAGCGGCGGCCGGATCCTGCTGGGCGTGGGCGGTGGCGGACATCAGGCCGGCGCTGAGCAGGGCGGCGGAAAAGAGAGCAGTCATCCGTTTCATGAATTCCTCCAGTTGGAATGAAGAGCCGGGGGGCATTGTGCATGTGGCAACTGTGACGGCAACGAACGGTCGGCGTTCAGAATTTTCATGTAAAAGTTCGCAACAACGAGTGTAAACAGCCTTACACTCGTATCCAAAGGGCGACACCCTGTGCAACCACTTCGCCCAGTAGCCCGCCATGCGCGCCTTGGCGCCCCAAACACTCAGATGCTATCAAGTTGCATTCACGAAATGCACATAACGGCTGCGTCGAGAAACTTTTCGAATTCTCGTCGCCGCAGTATGGTCTGTGCACCCCCACCCCTGACATGGACGTTTCACATGCCCCCCGCTTCTGCCGCTTCCCGTGCCTCCAGCCTGTGGCTCGCCGCCATGCCGCTGCTCTTCGTGGCACTGTGGAGCACCGGCTTCATCGGCGCCAAGTTCGGCCTGCCCTTCACCGAGCCCTTCACCTTCCTGTTTATCCGCTTCGCACTGACCCTGGCGCTGCTCATTCCGCTGGCCCACTGGCTCTCCGGCGAGTGGCCGCGAGGCGCGCGGCTGTGGGGCCATATCGCCGTCTCGGGGCTACTGGTCCACGGCGGCTATCTGGGCGGGGTCTTCTACGGCATTCACCTGGGCATGCCGGCGGGGCTCGCATCGCTGCTGGTGGGGCTCCAGCCGCTGCTCACGGCCGGGCTCGCCGGGCCGCTGCTGGGCGAGCGTCTAGGCGGGCGCCAGTGGCTCGGTCTGGTGCTGGGGCTGGTCGGCGTGGCGCTGGTGCTGGGCGGCAAGCTGGACCCGGGCGAGGCGCTGTTCCAGGGCTTTGGCGCCGGTGCCCTGCTGGCCATCCTGGTGGCCCTGATCGGCATCTCTGTGGGGACCCTTTACCAGAAGCGCCACTGCACCGGCATGCCGCTGTTATCGGGCACCGTGGTGCAGTACCTGGCGGCGGGCGCGCTGCTGGGACTGGGCGCCCTGCTCTTCGAGGAGCGCAGCGTCACCTGGACGCCTACCTTCGCGCTCACCCTGGCCTGGCTGGTGTTGGTGCTCTCCATCGCCGCCATCCTGCTGCTGATGGCGCTGATCAAGCGCGGCGAGGCCTCGCGGGTGGCGAGCCTCTTCTACCTCGTACCGCCGGTCACCGCCCTGCAGGCCTGGTGGCTGTTCGACGAGGCCCTGCCGCCGGCATCACTTGCCGGCATGGCCGTCGCCATCGCCGGGGTGGCGCTGGTGGTCAAGGGCAAACCGGCGCCAGCCGGCAAGCCGCGAGATTGAATACCCGCATTCTGCCGAAGGGGCCTGGCATCGGATGGCAGACGGCTCCCGGGTGAGTTGGGCGAGGGGGTCAGAGTCTTTCAAGGTAGGCCGCACCACCCAGGTTGTTCATCTGCTGGCGGATCCAGGCGCTGCGCCGCTCCACATGGGGGCCGGGGCGGGCCGCATCCCAGGCCCGCGGGTTGGGCAGGATGGCCGCCAGGCGGCTGGCCTGGGCGACACTGAGCTGGCCTGCCGAGACACCAAAGTAGTGCTGGGCCGCCGCCTCCAGGCCAAACACCCCACTGTCCCACTCGGCGATGTTGAGATAGACCTCGAGGATACGCTGCTTCGGCCACAGGGCCTCGATCAGCAGAGTGAACCAGGCCTCCAGCCCCTTGCGCGCCCAGCTGCGCCCGGTCCACAGGAAGAGATTCTTGGCGGTCTGCTGGCTCAGGGTGCTGGCCCCGCGCAGGCGGCC
>PWIZ01000410.1 GCA_003560175.1 Halomonas sp.
AAGTCAGGATCGATGCGCGCGTCGGCGGCGGCCTTGACGCGGTCAGCCATCTCCTGCTGGGAGACGATGGCCTTGTTGGGACGGTGGCCGCAGCGCTTCTGGGCGACCTGGTCCTCGATGTGCACGGCGGCCACGCCGGCGCGCTGCATCTCCTTGACGGTGCGAGCGATATTGAAGGCCCCCCCCCAACCGGTATCGATATCCACCAGCAGCGGCAGGTCGGTGGCGCCGCAGATACGGTGAGAATCCTCGACCACGTCGTTCATTGTGGTCATGCCCAGGTCAGGGAGGCCGAAGGAGGCGTTGGCCACGCCGCCCCCCGAAAGGTAGATGGCCTGGTGGCCGACGCGCTGAGCCATCATCGCGGTATAGGCGTTGATGGTGCCGACGATGGGCAACGGGTGATTGGCCTCGAGGGCGGCACGGAAACGGGCGCCGGGGGTCTGCTGGGTCATGATGTTTCTCCTGTGGTGTTCGAGCCGGGGGTTCGGGGCGGGTCAGGTCGCCGCAGAGGTCTTGCGCAGGGTGGCGGCATAGCGATCTACGACGTTGGCCCTTGAGGCGCTGACGTGACGACGCATCAGCAATTCGGACAATTCGGCGTCGCCGGCCTCGATGGCGTCGACGATGCGGTGATGCTCGACAAACGCGCGCTGGGGACGTGAGCCGGTCGCACTGAACTGTGTACGGTAGAGCCGCACCAGGTAATAGAGGTCATCGCAGAGCATGGTCACCAGCATGCGATTGTGGCTGCCCTGGACGATGCGGTAGTGAAAGTCCAGATCGCCCTCGCGCTGGAAGTAGGCCTCCCCCTTCTTGAGGTCGGACTGACGCTCGTGCATCGCCAGCAGTTCGCGCAGCCCGGCGATCTCCGCGGCGGTCATGTGCTCGGCGGCCAGCCGCGCGGCCATGCTCTCCAGCGCCTCGCGCACATCGAACAGCTCGAGCAGCTCCTGCATGGAGAGCTTGACCACCCGGGCACCCACATGGGGCACTCGCTCGATCAACCGATGCGCCTCGAGGCGACGCATCGCCTCGCGCAGCGGGCCACGCGAGATCCCGAGTGCCTTGGACAGGCCCGGCTCGGTGATCTTGCTGCCCGGCGCCAGTTCGCCGCGCACGATGGCGTCCTGAAGCTGCTGAAAGACACGCTCCGCCAGGGTGCGCACTTCCGGGATCGACGTTTCAAGTTGTGCTAGGGTCATGGTGATTGTCGACAATTATTGGATGAACAGAGAGTAGCCACTCCGCAGAATAGGGTCAACACACAGGAACGTCGGGAAGCTTCACCTTTGGTTGTAGACAACGCGCCCGACACCAGGGCGACTGTCGACAATACTGGAAGGCCTTTCCAGCCTGGCGGCCAGTACGGGAAGGGACAAAAGCCGGGGAGATGCCTAGAATGGGCCGCCTGTCACAGCAAGGCCCGGCAATGAGCGCAAGACTTCAGATCACCCCCTGCCCCTACCATGAGCACCCTCTCGAGCACTTCGCTCGTCTTCGCGGGCGGCCGGGCGCCGTGCTGCTTGACTGTGGGCGCCCGGCCGCTCCCGCCGGGCGCTTCGACATCCTCTCCAGCGACCCCCTGGCGACGCTCGAGATCGACAACCTGGGTCGTGTCTCCGGCGTGCCCGAGTTGGCGGGGCTCTCCCCCTTCTCCGCCCAGCAGGCGCTGCTGGACCGCCTCAAGACGACCACTCCCGATAGCGACCTCCCCTTCCTGGGCGGCCTGATCGGCTACTGGAGCTATGACCTGGGGCGGCTGCTCGAGCCGGTGGGCGAACAGACCCGACCGGCGGTAGCGATCCCCGCGAGCCGGGTCGGCCTCTACGACTGGGCACTGATCCAGGACCACGAGCGCCGCGAGAGCTGGCTGGTGGCCAGCGCCGAGCGGCGCCGGCAGGTGCTTGGCTGGCTGGCGCAGCCGCCGGCTGCCCATGGCACCTTCCGGCTGACCGCTCCCTTCGCCGGCGAGCTCTCCCGCGCCGACTATCTAGAGCGCTTCGCCGCCGTGCAACGCTATATCCGCTCGGGAGACTGCTACCAGATCAACCTGGCCCAGCGCTTCAACGCCCCCTACACGGGCGACCTCTGGAGCGCCTATTGTCGTCTACGCGAGGCCACGCCGACGCCCTACGCCGGCTTTATGGCCTGGTCCACCGCCCGGGGCGAACAGGCGATTCTCTCGCTCTCCCCCGAGCGCTTCCTAGAGTGCCGAGATGGCCAGGTGGAGACACGCCCCATCAAGGGAACACGGCCCCGGGGCGAGACCCCGGAGGCGGACCGCAGCCTGGCCGACGAGCTCACCGCCAGCCTCAAGGACCGCGCCGAGAACGTGATGATCGTCGACCTGCTGCGCAACGATCTCGGACGCGTCTGCCGCCCTGGCACGGTCAGGGTGCCTCAGCTCTGCGGCCTGGAGAGCTATGCCAACGTCCACCACCTGGTCAGCGTGGTGACCGGCGAACTGAACGCGGACAAACGCCCGCTGGAACTGCTCGCCGCGGCCTTCCCCGGCGGCTCCATCACCGGCGCCCCCAAGGTGCGCGCCATGCAGATCATCGAGGAACTGGAGCCCAGCCGGCGCAGCGCCTACTGCGGCAGCCTGGGCTACGTGGACGTGCGGGGCCGGATGGACACCTCCATCGCCATCCGCACCGCCGTGGCGGATGAGGGCCGACTCCATCTATGGGGCGGCGGTGGCCTGGTGGCCGACTCGGTGGGTGAGGCGGAGTACCAGGAGACCCTGGACAAGATCCGACACCTGATGGATGCCCTGACCCGGGAAACCGACAACTCCACAAAAAGTGAATAAAAATCACCCTTCTTAATCCCAAAAAACATAGATACCCAAGAAATCGGTATTGGGGCCTAGCGCCACCGTCTTGCTAGGGTAGCTATCATCGCACCTACGAGAGGCCAGCATGGCGAGCTTCGACCCCAACCGTTTCGTTCTGGAGCACGACCAGGACACCCCCAAGGAGATACTGCGGGCCGCCTACCAGGCCTTCGGCGAACTGACCCTCTCCTTCTCCGGCGCAGAAGACGTGGTGCTGATCGACCTGGCCCTGAAGGTGGCACCGAAAGCGGCCGTCCACGTCTTCGCCCTGGACACCGGGAGATTGCACCCGGAGACCTATGCCTTCATCGAGCGGGTTCGAGAGCACTACGGCATCGCGATCGACGTGCGCTTCCCCGACCCCGAGGCCGTCCAGGCCCTGGTGCGCGACAAGGGGCTCTTCAGCTTCTTCCGGGACGGCCATCAGGAGTGCTGCGGCATCCGCAAGGTGGCACCGCTGCGCCGCCGCCTGGCCGGCCTGCCGATGTGGGCCACCGGCCAGCGGCGCGACCAGAGCCCGGGTACGCGCTCCAGCCTGCAGATCGCCGAGCACGATCATGGCTTCGGCAGCGAAGCCAGCCCCCTCGTCAAGGTCAATCCGCTGACCCACTGGAGCAACGAAGAGGTGTGGTCCTATATCCGCATGTTCGACGTGCCCTACAACCCGCTCCACGAACACGGCTTCGTCAGCATCGGCTGCGAGCCCTGCACCCGCCCCACCCTGCCCAGCCAGCATGAACGCGAAGGGCGCTGGTGGTGGGAGGATCAGGGTGGCAAGGAGTGTGGCCTGCACACCACCAACTCGAGCGCCCCAGGCTAGCGCACCGGCAGTTCCAGCCCCTCGAACAGCGGAGACTCATGTCGCGGCCCCGCCGCCAGGGCAGCGTCCACCAGATCGCGATCCAGGTGCGAGGCGAACCCCTGCAGGAAGTCGTACATATAGCCGCGCATGAAGGTGCCTCGGCGGATGCCGATCTTGGTGGTGGAGCTCGCGAACAGGTGGCCCGCATCCAGCGCCAGTAGATCGGTATCCTGCTCGAGATCCACCGCCATGTGAGCGACGATACCCACTCCCATTCCCAGGCGTACGTAGGTCTTGATCACGTCGGCATCGGCGGCGGTCAGCACCACGTTGGGTGTGAGACCCCTGGCACGGAAGGCGTCATCAAGCTGGGAACGGCCGGTGAAACCGAAAACATAGGTGACCAGCGGATAGCGGGCCAAGGCCTCCAGGGTGAGCTTGGGTTCGTCGGCCAGGGGGTGTCCACGGGGCACCAGGATGCAGCGGTTCCAGCGATAGCAGGGCAGCAGCACCAGGTCGTTGAACAGCTCCAGGGATTCGGTGGCAATGGCGAAGTCCGCCTGGCCGTCGCTGACCATCTGGGCGATCTGTTTGGGGGTGCCCTGCTGCATGTGCAGGGCTACCTCGGGATACTTACGGGTGAAGTCGCGAATCACCGGCGGCAAGGCATAGCGCGCCTGGGTGTGGGTGGTGGCGATGGCCAGGCTACCGCGACGCTCGTCGCTGAACTCCTGGGCCACTTCCTTGATATTCTCGGTCAGGCGCAGCACCTCGCCAGCCAGCTCAACGATGGCCTGACCGGCCGGGGTGACCCGAGTCAGATGTTTGCCGCTGCGAGCAAATATCTCCACCCCCAGCTCGTCCTCCAGCAGGCGAATCTGCTTGGAGATCCCCGGCTGAGAGGTAAACAGGCTCTGGGCGGTGGCCGAGACGTTGAGGTTGTGGCGGGTGACTTCCCAGATATAGCGCAGCTGCTGCAGCTTCATGGTAGCAAACTCCCTGACAGCCACCCGATCACGGGCGCTGAAAATACAAAATAGTGATAAAAGAAATAATTATAATCACTTTTAAGTATATACAACAAGACGGCGTCTCGCCTAGCCGAATCATGACGCCATTTGCCAGCGCCGCAGCCGGCCGCTAACATCTGCCGGCCAGGCACGCCTCGGCGTGCCATGAATACGCTCGATGCAGCGCAACGAAACTGGAGAACCCCATGGCCAATAACGTCGATGTCACCAACGCCAATTTCGAGCAGGAAGTCCTCAAGGCCGACACCCCGGTTCTGCTGAAGTTCTGGGCCCCCTGGTGCGGTCCCTGCAAGGTGATGGCACCGGTGGTCGACGAGGTCGCCGAAGAGCGCAGCGGCAACCTCAAGGTCGTCAGCATCAACGTGGACGATGCCCCGGAGATCGCCGCCGAACAGGGTGTGCGCGGTGTGCCCACCGTCATGCTATTCAAATCCGGCTCCAAGGTCGCCTCCCTGGTAGGCGCCCAGTCCAAGTCACAGCTGGCTCAGTTCATCGATCAGAACGCCTGATCGTCAGGTACGTCAGCCTGAAGATCGCCCCGGCCAAGGCCGGGGCGATTGCGTTTAGGGGTTCATTCCCTGTCCGAGTCCGCCCCGCTGTCTTCGCCATCCCGCTCCGAATTAGGTCGGTCTGCCTCCTCCAGGGGCTGGTTATCACCCGGGCCCAGCAGATGAGCGATCCAGCGGGTCTGCGGGTGGCTATCCAGGGCGATTTTCAGCGTCATGGTCAGCAGCACCGAGAGCAGCATCCCCGCAGCACCGAAGATCCACCCCCACACCACCAGCGACAGGAAGGCAATGAAGGTGGAGAGGCCCAGGGCCCGGCCCATCCAGCGGGGCTCCACGATGTTGCCGAGCACGAAATTGATCCCCAGGTAGGCGCCGGCCAGCACCAGAGCCTCGACCAGGCCGCCCTCGGGCGAGACCAGCAGAAGCAGCACCGGAGGAATGGCGGCAATGGCGGAGCCAATATTGGGAATGTAGTTGAGGGCAAAGGCCAGCACGGCCCACAGCAGCGGGAAGTCGACCCCCACCAGCAGACAGGCCAGCCACACCAGCGCCCCGGTCACCAGGCTGATCAGGGTCTTTACCGCCAGGTAGCGCTTGAGCGTCCGGCTGAACTCGTTGAAGCGCTCGAGGCTAGGCGCCGGATTTCTCAGTGCTCGAGAGACCTTGTCGCGAAAGTTGAGCGTCTCGAAAAGCATGAAGACCACCAGCAGGGTGACCATCAAGCTCTGTATCAGCAGATTGCCCAGCTCCCCCAGCAGTCCCGGCATCGCACTACCCAACTGTTCCACATCGAGCAGCTCGGCGAGCCGGGCGGGATCGATGTCCAACCCCATCCTCATCAGGCCATCAAATAGCCCCAGGTAGTACTCGTAGAGCTTCTCCTCGATCCCCGGCAGCGCCTCCGCGAAGGTCCCGAAGCTGTTGACCAGCAGCAGGCCCAGCAGCGACATCAGGCCACCGATCACCACCAGGGTCACCCAGACGGCCAGGCGCAGGCTCAGCCCCAGGCGGTTCAGCCACTGCACCGGGGGGGTACAGACCAGAGCGATGAAGATCGCCAGCATGAGCGGCACCAGCAGGCTGGCGCCGGCCTTCATGCCAGCCACAATCACCACCAGAGCAGCCAGGCCGAGGGTGAGGTTGAACGGGATGACGCCCGGAGTATCCGGTTCATGCTGAGGCATATTGGGTTCCTGTGCTGCCTGGCGAGGTTTCATCATGCCCTCGCACAGTGCCAGCAACAAACTCGAAGACAAACTCGAAGAGCGTCTCGAGGACAGAACCGGACACCGTACCGGGAACCTTTGCACCCGGGCTGCCTCGAAGCTGCGTGGCATGCCGCCACGTCATTACCGCAAGGAGGCCACCATGACCCTGTTTCGCCCCGCTCGGCTGCTGTTGCTGGGCAGCCTGCTCGTCGCGACTCCCCTGCTGGCAAGCCAGGCGCTGGCCGAGGCCGAGCCTTCCCGCCAGCTCCAGGTGCAAGCCGAGGCCACGCTGTCGGTGGTGCCGGACCGAGCCACGCTCAACGCAAGGCTATGGGAGCGCACGCCTGCGCTGTCTCAGGAAGATGAGAGCGGCGGTGACCCCGAGGCGTTGCGTGAAGCCCGCGAACGGCTGGAGAGCCGTGCCGGCGAGCTGATTCGCACCCTCGAGGCGACCGGGCTCGAGCGTGACGCCATCAGCGCCGGCTCCCTGGCAGTGCAACCGGAGCGCCTCGCCGGCAGCCGGCTGGAGGACGGCGAGCGTGAGATCCTGGTGCGCACCCGCCTGGAGCGCCCCTTTCGCGTCCAGATCGACGACCTGGAGCAGCTGCCGCACCTCCTCGACGCCCTGACCGAGGCCGGGGTCAATGCCCTGGACGGCATCCGCTATGACCTCGCCGACCGCGACGCCGCCACCGACGAGGCACTGGTCAAGGCGCTGGAGAAGGCCCAGCACAAGGCGGGCCTGATGGCCGACACCCTGAGCATTACCCTGGGCCCGATCACCGGCGTTAGCGAGACCCGCTCACCGGTGTTCCAGCCGCGCATGCTGGCCATGGCCGCCGATGCTCGGGAAAGTGCGCCCCAGGCGGAGTATCGCCCGGGCACCATCGATATCGAGGCCGGCGTCAGCGTCAGCTGGGAGATCGAG
>PWIZ01000306.1 GCA_003560175.1 Halomonas sp.
GGCGCTCGGGTGCGGGTGGAGAACGCCTATCCGGGCTGGACACCCCAGCCGGGCAGCGATCTGCTGGAACGTTTCTGTCGGCTCCATCGCCAGAAGATGGGCAGCGACCCGGCAGTCAAGGTGATCCATGCGGGACTGGAGTGCGGCATTCTCGGCGGCAAGTACCCGCACCTGGAAATGATCTCCTTCGGGCCGCTGATTCGAGGCGCCCACTCCCCGGACGAGCGGGTAGAGATCGCCTCGGTGGAGGAGTTCTGGACGCTGCTGCGGGCGCTGGTCGAGGACCTGGCCCGCTGAGTCATCCACCGCAAACCACGACACCGCCCTCGGGCGGTGTCGTGGTTGCATCAGCCAGTAGACCGTCGATGATCAGCCCAGGTGGGCGTTCAGCATCCAGATGGTCTTCTCCTGCTCGCGGATATAGTCGCCGGCCTGGGCGGCGGTGCCCTCGTCGTCGGCGTCGGAGGCCAGCGAGAGGATCTCGCGCTGGAGCTCGATCAGGGTCTGGAAGCCCTGCAGAGTGCCGCGCACGCAGGCCTCGCCGTTGGTGACGTTCTTCGCCTCGGCAATGCGCGACATGGTCACGTAGTCGCTGTAGGCGTGAACCGGCTGATGACCCAGAGTCAGGATGCGCTCGGCGACCTCATCCACCTTGGTCAGCAGGTCGGTATAGAACTCCTCGAACTTGGCGTGCAGCTCGAAGAACTGCGGACCCTTCACGTTCCAATGGTATCCACGCACATTCATGTAGAAGATCTGGTAGTTGGCCAGCAGCTCATTGAGCTTCTCTGCCAGATGGCTGGCGCTACCCTCGTGCAGGCCGATGGTATTGGTGTTGCTCATGGGGATGGCTCCTTGATCGTGATAGGGAAATGCAATGTTGAAGTAATCTGGCCCGCTGTCGCAGAACAGCGGGACCAAGCATGATGATGGCCACCTTGGCCGATATTGATGACATGCTGCCGGTCAACGTCGATTTCAAGTGAGCCGGGTCACGTCCGCGCCGCGATAAACAGCCGCACCGTGCTCTCGGCGCGGTCGGCGAGGAGTTCGGCGCATCGCGCAAGCGCCTCTTCCAGGGCCATGGGGCCGTCGGCCAGGGCGAAGGCGGCGGTGACACCTTCGGCCATGGCCGCCTGCCAGCCAGGCGCCAGGCGTCCGGCCAGAACCACCACCGGCACGCCGCGGGCCTGTGCGGCTCGGGCTACGCCCACCGGGGTCTTGCCGGCCAGGCTCTGGCCGTCCAGCTGGCCCTCGCCGGTGATCACCAGGTCGGCGTCGGCCAGCAGCCCCGAGAAGCCGACCTGTTCCATCACCAGTTCGATGCCGGGGCGCAACTCGGCGCCCAGGAAAGCCCGGGCGGCGAAGCCCATGCCACCGGCGGCGCCGGCGCCGGGCAGATCGCGGTGCTCTTCGCCCAGCGCCGTGGCAGCCACATCGGAAAACCGCGTCAGGGCGGCGTCCAACCGGGTGACGTCGTCGGGGGTGGCGCCTTTCTGAGGGCCGAACACTGCGCTGGCACCGCGCTCTCCCAGTAACGGATTGTCCACGTCCACGGCGGCTTCGACGTGCAAATCGGCCAGGCGCGGGTCGAGCCCTGAAAGGTCGAGCTCGGCCAGGTGCTTCAGGGCTGCGCCGCCGGGGGGCAGCTCGTGTCCGTCGGCATCCCGCAGCCGGGCGCCCAGCGCCATCAGCATGCCGGCGCCACCGTCGTTGGTGGCGCTGCCGCCGAGAGTGAGCAGCAGCCGCTCGGCGCCGGCATCCAGCGCCGCGCGGATCAGTTCGCCGGCGCCATGGGTGGTGCTGTGCAGGGCGGTGCGTTCGGCAGGGGCCAGGGCCTGGATGCCGCTGGCCTCGGCCAGTTCCACGAAAGCGGTGCGGCGCTCGGCCTGCCAGCCCCAGGCGGCGGTGGTGGGGCGACCCAGAGCGTCCTGCACGGAGGCGGTCCGTCGCTCGGCGCCAGTGGTGGCCAGCAGGGTCTCCAGACTGCCCTCGCCGCCATCGGCCAGCGGGCACTCGACCAGCTCGATCTCCTCCCCCAGGCGGCGGATGCCGCAGGCGATGGCATGGGCCGCGGCCGGGGCTGGCAGGGCGTCCTTGAAACTATCCGGGCAGATGATGATCTTCATGGGTGGCTCTCGACGGGGGAATCCTGCCCAGCTTAGCCCTGTCAGAGTGAGAGCTGAAGCGCCGGCGTTCCTTCCGTCGGGTCTCATGCGTACACTGCTTTCCAGTCAACCCTTGGGAGAAAGGCCATGCGCCTCTGGCAGCTGCCCCGCGTACTGGTAATAGTTCTGGTGACAATGCTGGTGCTGGCCGGATGCCAAACCACCCCTTCCACGCTGCCGACGGCGGAGCCTCGTCCCGCAGAGGCCTGCACTTGGCAGCTGAACGACCAGGCGCCCCGAGTCGTGCTCGTTGAGGCCGTGGCGGCCCTGGAAGCCGATGGCTTCCTGATTCGCCATACCGACCTGGCCCTGGGTCTGGTGAGCGCCGAGCGTACCCGCATCCTGCCTGGCTACGGTGACCGCTACGACAGCAGGGAGACCCGCGGCATGTTCGGCGGCATCGGCATCGGCGGCGGCCGCGGAGGGGTGAGCAGCGGCGTGATGATCGGCTTCGGCGGCGTGGGCAGCCTGACCCGGGATGCGACCCAGCTGGAGCGGGTCTCACTGCTGGCCGGCGATGGCGAGGTTCAGGTGAGTCGTGATATCCAGGTGATCGACTGGCGCGGCGAGCTGGCCGAGTCGCGCAGCGCCAGCACCGCGGACTTCTGCCAGCGACTGCGTGGCGCCATCGAGTCGGGAGGTGCGCAATGAGCCGCCTGCTGCCCGCGCTGCTGCTGGCCCTTCTGCTGACTGGCTGCGCCGCCTCCCCTGTCAGCGAGCCGCCTCGGGAGCTGGACTTTGCCTATGCGCCGCAGGAAACGCTGCGGGCCTCTGCCCAGGTGTTGATGGCCAACGGCTATGTGGTGCGCCATGCCGATGCCGACCTGGGTCGCCTGGAGGCGGTATTCTCGCGCTGGCCCGGTTACCGGGTGCTGGTGGAGGTCTCGGGTGAGGGCGAGCAGAGCCGGGTGAGCCTGGCCGCCACCCGGGGCGGTCGCCCGCTGCCGCCGCAGACCCTGGATCGCCTGCTGGTGGAGATGCAGGATCGGCTAGGGATGTGGCGCTGATCACTCCTGATTCAGCTCACGCTCTGCAAGGCAAAAGGCCAGGAAAACTAGAGAGACGCCATGTTCGATAATCTGCAACGACATCTCGGCCTGGCTGCCACGGGGCTGCTGTGCCTGGCCCTGAGCGGCCTGGTCCACGCCCACCCCCACGGCTGGATCGACCTGCGCATGCGCCTGGTGGTGGATGACGAGGGCCATCTCACCGGCCTGCACCAGTCCTGGCGCATGGACCCCTTCTACAGTCTGGTGGTCATGGAAGAGTTGGGCCAAGCTAGCGGCGATGGTGGCCTCGATGCTGCCCTGGACCAGCTCGGCAGCGAGATCCGCGACAACCTGATGCCCTACGGCTATTACACCGAATTGACCCTGGCTGGCGAGAAACTGGATTTCGACCAGGTCAACGACTACACCGTGCTGGAGCGCGGTGGACGGGTCGAGTTCATCTTCCTGCTGCCCCTGGCCGAACCGCAGCCGCTGGCCGGCGAGACTCTACGCTACCAGGTGTTCGATCCCACCTACTACATCGAGATGGTCCACGAGGAGGAGAATCGTACGCCGGCGGATGATGCCCTGCTGGTAGGCGGTTCGCTGGCGTGCGAGACCCGCATTCAGCCAGCCGACCCGGACCCCGAGAAGGTCATGCAGGCCGCCATGCTGGACGTGACCGACGAGGCCGAGCCGGGGCTCGGACGCCACTTCGCCGAGACCGGGGAGGTGACATGTCGGTAACGGTCAGACGCCTGATAGGCCTGGCGGGTGCGCTGCTGGTCGCCCTGCTGGCCTGGCAGCTGCTGCAGCCGGCCCTCCAGGGGCTGAGCCTGCAGCTGGTGGCCTGGCAGCGCAGCTTTCATCGCGCCCTGACCCTGGCCATCAGCGATTTCTCCGGCGCGCAGTCGTCTGCGGCCTGGGCGACGCTGCTCGGTATCAGCTTCGGCTACGGGGTCTTCCATGCCGCTGGGCCGGGTCACGGCAAGGCGGTACTCTCCACCTACCTGATCTCCCAGGGCGGTGCCCGGCGCCGGGCGCTGGGGCTCTCCTTTGCCGCCTCGCTGTTGCAGGGGGTGGTCGCCATCGCCCTGGTGGTGGTGCTGGTGCACGGCCTGGGCTGGCTGACGCGCCAGGCCATGGGCAGCGTGGTGTGGGTGGAGCAGGCCAGTTTCGTGATGGTGGCGCTGGTGGGGGTCTGGCTCTGCCTGCGGGCGATCCGCCAGCTGCGGCGTCGCCCGCCGGTTCATCAGGCCCATGCCGCCGAACCGGTACACGGGCATGGCCATGAATGTTGCGGGGGCCACCACCATGTGGACCCGCAACAGGCCGGCGACTGGCGCACCGCCCTGGCCACGGTGGTGGCTATCGGTATCCGCCCATGCAGCGGCGCGGTGCTGCTGCTGGGGGCGGCGACCCTGCTGGGCCACTTCGCGGTAGGAGTGGCCGCGGTGATGGTGATGTCGCTGGGCACGGCGCTGACGGTTTCCGCCTTGGCCCTGGCCAGCGTCTACGCCCGCGGCTGGGCGGAACGACGCCTGACCAGCCAGGAGCAGGCACACCGCGCTGGGCGCCTGTTCGGCTGGGCCTCACTGGCGGGCGGCCTGGCCATCGTGGCGCTGGGTGCTTCGCTGGCGGTGACCGGCGTCAGCCAACCCTCCGGGGCGCCGCTGCTGGGCGAGCCGCCATCGCGCAGCGCCCCGAACGAGTCAGCGCCGAGTCGCCACCCCTTCGGCGGCTGAGGGGAGTGTCAGTCGGCCTCGAGGTCCAGCCCCTCTACCAGGGCCAGCACTCGGTCCCGCATGGCGGCGAGCTCGTCCAGGTCGTAGCGGCGGGGTTTGCCCTGGCCCCACACCGGCCCCGGCCAGGCCTCGTCGCTCTGGCGGCGTATCACCAGATGCACGTGCAGCTGCGGCACCACGTTGCCCAGGCTGGCCACGTTGAGCTTGTCGCCCCCCAGGAACTCCTTGAGAGCCTGGCCGATCCGACTGGTCTCACGCCACAGCTGCTGCTGGTCGGCCTCGTCCAGGTCGAAGACCTCGCTGACCCCGTGCCGCCGGGGAATCAGCAGCAGCCAGGGGTAGCGTGTGTCGTCCATCAGGCGCAGCTGGCACAGCGGCAGCTCGGTGACGGGGTAGCTGTCCTCTGCAAGTCGCTCATCGAGTGCGGCGTCTTCCATGTTCTTTCCTCATCCCGGTCAGTGTTCTGGCATCATGCCATATCTTCCCCGGCTCGAGTTTTCTCGCCGCCCCGGCTATGCTGAGCGCCCCCTTGACCGGGCGTCGTGACGAGGAGTTTCCATGACTCTGCTGGAAGGCCTGGCCCTGCTGCTGATCGGCGCCGTCGCAGGCTTCATCAATGTGTTATCGGCGGGCGGCTCGATGCTCCCCCTGCCGCTATTGATGTTTCTGGGTCTTCCTCCCCAGGCCGCCAACGGTACCAATCGCGTTTCCATCGCCCTGCAGAGCATCTCGGCCGTCACCAGTTTCTTCCGCGCCGGGGCGCGCTACGTGGGCCTGTCGCTGCGACTCTCGGTGCCCGCGGTGGTCGGGTCCCTGGCAGGCGCCTGGCTGGCCCTGCAGACCGGCGATGCCCTCTTCGAGGCGATCCTGATTGCGGTGATGGCGGGTTCGGCGGTACTGATGCTGCTGCCTCAGCCGAGGCTGGATACGCGTCCGCTGACGCCCGAGCGTCTCACCCCGGCGGTCTACCTGGCGATGTTCTTCATCGGGCTCTACGGCGGCTTCATTCAGGTCGGGGTGGGCATTCTGTTCATCGTGGTGCTCTACCGCATGCTGAAGATCGACCTGGCCCAGGTGAACGTCTTCAAGGTGCTGATCGTGCTGATCTACACGCTGCCGGCGCTGGCGGTGTTCCTGGTCAACGATCAGGTGCGATGGAGCTATGGCCTGGTGCTGGCCGCCGGCAGCATGAGTGGCGCCTGGCTGGCGGTGAAGGTCAACATGAGCCCGCGCGGGGCCTTCGTGGTGAAGTGGCTGACCGTCGCGGTGATTACTGCCATCATCCTGCGCCTATTGCTGTGATAACCCGGCAGATCGTTGCTGACGGTGCTAGATTGCAGACGGGTACCCAAGATTCACAGGCAAGGAGCCAAACCAATGAAACGCACCATGGCCATCGTGATGCTGTCGCTGTTTTCCCTCTCGCTGCTCTCCGGCTGCAACACCATGCGCGGTGCCGGCGAGGACATCGAGAAGGGGGGCGAGGCGATACAGCGCTCCGCCGACTGATCCACCGAACGGATCTGCTTCAGGCCGGACCGGGGCAACCCGCTCCGGCCTTTCCATCAAGGAAGAGGAGAAGGCCATGACCTTCAAGCTGCTCCCCACCGTCGTCGCTGGCCTGCTGTTGGCCGGCTGCGCCGGATTGACACCCACCCCGAGTCGCGAGCCGGCTCCCCCGCCCCCCATGGTGGAGACCCGCGGGGAATGCGGTGCGGCTCAGGTGCAGGATCGAGTGGGACGCGAGTACAGCCCGGCCCTGGGCGAGGCGATACGCGCCGAGAGCGGTGCGGCCGCCATGCGGGTGATCCGCCCCGGAGAGGCAGTCACCCTCGACTACCGGCCGGATCGCCTCAATATCCGCCTGGATGAGGGCGACGTCATTACCGAGATCGGCTGCGGTTAATCCCCGGCCGCCGGATCCGAATCCTCGTTGTCGTGCTCTGTCTGGGTGCGACGCTCCTCTTCCTCCGCCTGCTTGCGCAGCTTCTTGCGCAGCGCCGCCTTCTCGAAGCGCAGCTTCTGCAGGCGCGTGGCAAGCGCCAGCGCCGGCACCAGGGCGGGCTGGCCCGCGTCGTCAACCGCCACCATGGTCAGGTAGCAGCTGTTGGTATGGCGGATCACCTTCCGACGGATATCCTCCGCTAATACCTTGATGCCGATTTCCATGGACGAGCGCCCCACGTGGTTGACGCTGGCCAGGAAGGTCACCAGTTCGCCCACATGTATAGGCTGCTTGAACAGCACCTGGTCCACCGAAAGGGTCACCACGTAGTGGCCCGAATAGCGACTGGCACAGGCGAAGGCCACCTCGTCGAGCTTCTTGAGAATGGCGCCGCCGTGAACCTTGCCGCTGAAGTTGGCCATGTCAGGGGTCATCAGCAC
>PWIZ01000369.1 GCA_003560175.1 Halomonas sp.
CCTACAAATATGGCATCGTCGATACTGGTGGACAGACTCCCGCCCCGGGCGAGTCGCGTCCACTGGATGGCGTCGTGGAGAAGCCGGCGGTCGCGGACGCGCCCTCCAATCTGGCCGTCATCGGACGCTACGCGCTGCCGGGCAGTATCTTCCAGCTGCTGGCCGAGACGCCCCCCGGGGCCGGCGGCGAGGTCCAGCTCACCGACGCCATCGAGACCCTTAGGCAACGCGAGGGTGCCGATGCTTTCTGCATGCGCGGCAAGACCTACGACTGTGGCCATCAGCTTGGCTACCTGGAGGCGATCCTCGCCTATGGGCGGCGGCATGCCCGCTACGGTGAAGGCTTCCGTGAGCTTATCACCCGCTATGCCGGCGAGGTCTGAGGCCATGCGTGTACTAATATATGGCAGCGAGCTGGCCGCGGCCACCGCCGCCGCCGCGCTCTCCTCAGTGGGTCACCGCGTCACCTGGCTGCCCCATCAGGATACCCCCTGGGCGCAGCTCGAGCACGCCGATTGGCTGAGGCGCGAACCCCGCCTGCTGGCCCAGCTTGCCGAGGCGCTTGACAGCGGCAGCCTGCAGATCATCGACGGCCTCGAAGCGGCACACCCCGGCAGTCAGGAGGTGGTCTGGCTGTCCGTCTCGCCCGGGCAGCGCAGTGACCTGGGCGAGCTGCTGGGGGCGCTATCTGGCAACCCGGGCGAGCTGCTGGTGGTCAACAACTCTACCTTTCCGGTGGGCGAGACCGAGCGCCTGGAGGCCCAGCTTGGCGGCAGGGGCCGGACGGTCTCCCTGCCGGACCTGCTGGAAGAGGGCCGCGCCTGGGACACCTTTACCCGACCCGTGCGCTGGCTGCTGGGCTGCGACGATACCGCCGCCGAGGCGCGGATGCGCGAGCTGCTGCGGGCCTTCAATCGCCGCAGCGAGGTGATCCAGCGGATGCCGCGCCGCGCCGCCGAGCTCACCAAGCTGGCCATCAACGGCATGCTGGCCACCCGCATCAGCTACATGAACGAGATGGCCGGCCTGGCCGACAGCCTGGGTGTCGACGTGGAGTATGTGCGCCAGGGCATGGGCGCAGACTCGCGCATCGGCTACGAGTATCTCTACCCGGGCTGCGGCTTCGGCGGTCCCAACTTCTCCCGGGACCTGATGCGCCTGGCCCACGTCCAGTCCGCCAGCGGACGCCGCTCGGCCCTGCTCGAACAGGTGCTCGATATCAACGAGCACAAGCAGGAGACGCTGTTCCGCAAGCTGTGGGCCCACTTCCACGGGAGGCTGGAGGGGCGCACCGTTGCCGTCTGGGGTGCCGCCTTCAAGCCCGGTACGGCGCGTATCGATCATGCCCCCGTGCTGCGCCTGCTGCGTGCCCTCTGGGCCGAGGGGGTGAAGGTGCGTCTCCACGATCCCGCGGCGATTCCGGCACTGCTGGAGGAGGTGGGCGAGCAGCCGCTGCTGGAGGTGTTCGATGGCGACCCCCATCTCGCCTGCGAGGGGGCCTGCGCGCTGATGCTGGTGACCGAATGGAAGGTCTACTGGAATCCCGACTGGGAACGGCTGGCCGCCCTGCTGAGCGATGACCTGTTGCTGGATGGCCGCAACATCTTCGATCCGGGATGGGTTGCCGCTCAAGGGCTGCACTATCGGGGGATCGGCCGCCGCGCGGATCCCTGAAGGCATTCGGGAAGCTCTCGGCATATGCAAGCGGCCCCGCCTATGGCGGGGCCGCTCGTTTTTGCTGGTCGGCAATGTCGCCCAACGCGCTCGCCGATCAGTCGGCGAAGTTCTGGGCGACGAACTCCCAGTTCAGCACATTCCACACGCTCTCCAGGTACTTGGGGCGTGCGTTGCGGTGGTCGATGTAGTAGGCATGCTCCCAGACATCGATGGTCATCAGCGGAACCTGGCCGTGGGCGACCGGTGTATCGGCGTTGCTGGTATTGACGATGTCGACGCCGCCGTCCTCGGTCTTGATCAACCAGGTCCAGCCGGAGCCAAAGTTGGCCACGGCACTGGCATTGAAGGTCGCCTTGAACCTGTCGAAGGAGCCGAACTTGGCGTTGATGGCCTCGGCGAGGGAGCCGGAGGGCTCGCCGCCGCCGTTGGGCGCCAGGCAATGCCAGTAAAAGGTGTGGTTCCACACCTGGGCCGCCTGGTTGAACAGGCCGCCGGAGGAGGACTTGATGATCTCTTCCAGAGACTTGCCTGCATACGCTGTGCCGTCGATCAGCTCGTTGAGCTTGGTCACGTAAGCCTGATGGTGTTTGCCGTAGTGGTACTCGAGGGTCTCGGCGGAGATGTGCGGCTCCAGAGCATTCTTGTCATAGGGCAGGGCGGGCAGTTCAAATGCCATTCAGGTTCTCCTCGATCTTGCGATGATTCACAGCGGTCGTCCATGGCGATGTTCCTCGCCTGGACTCGAAGGGGCCGCTTCGTTGGCGGCATCCCGTGCGCCGTGGGGTAAAAAACCCTTACACTACAGCGACGCTGTACAGGGTGCCGCGGAAGCATAGCATCCGTCACAGGGAGCACCAATTCTGCCCCGCGTCCACCGCCAGAAAAGGAGTTAACCATGGCTGATCGCCATGACGACCGTCGCCATGCCGCCGCCATCGTACCCGATCCCGAGGCCAGCCTGGCGTCTCAGCGCCGGCGCGGGCCGCCGCCCCCCAGGGTGTGGCCGCTGTGGTTGCTGTTGCTTGGCCTGGCCGCCGCCGGGGGAGGGGTGGGCTACCTGGCCTGGGAGGAGCGAGAGCGGTTGGACACCGAGCTGGCTCGGCTCGCGGGTGAGCTGTCCAACGTCCACGCGCGCTTCGATGCCGCCATCGGCGAGAGCGATGCACTGACCGACATCGAGGAACGCCTGACTGCCCAGGCGCGCCGCGACGAGGCCCATGATGGCCTGTTGGCAGTGCTCGAAGAGGATCTTGCCGCGGGATTGAGCGCTCAGGAGACACGCCAGGAAGCCCTGCAGCGGCGCCTGGTTCGTATTGCCGAGGCCGCCGCCACACGGGAAGCGATGCTGGCGGCGACTCAGGTCTCACTGGATTCCCTGGAACGCGCCGGTGTCGAGGGGCGCGCCGCCCTGGGGGATGCCCTGGAGACCCTGCGCACCCGGCTGGACGATCTGCTCGAGTCTCAGGCGCGAGAGAGCCAGCGTCTGGCGGAGCTCGACGAGCGGCTCGACGGACTGGCCGCCGAGGCAGGTCAGGACGAGATCATCGAGCGCCTCGCGGCAGACCAGCAGACACTGTCCGAACGACTCGCTGAATCAAGGGAAGCCGCCGAGCGGGAGCGTCAGACCCTTGAGGAGCGCCTGGCCGCACTGGGGAGAGAGGTTGAAGCCCTGGCAGAGGCAAGAGATGATGAGACCAGAGATGATGAGGTCCTGGCGGCGCGCCTTGCCTCGCTCGAGATGGAGGTCGGCGAACTGCGACGTACCCAGCTTGCATTCAGCGCGCGCCTCGAGGCCCTGCGTCCCTGATACAGGCAAGTCGACAGGACATGAAGACGAGTTGCACGGAACGAAGGCGGCAAGCAATGGAGAATCCTGTGGGAAGACGCCTGAGCACCGCGACTCTGGTCGCCGCCCTTGCTCTGATGCCGGGCTGGGCCATTGCACTGGATGTGCGCATCGACGGCATCGACGGCAACGTGGCCGACAACATCCGCTACCACCTGGGCGGGCTGGACACCGTCCAGTTCAGTCGCGCCCGGGTCGAGGGTGAGACGCAGCGCCGCGCCCGGGAAGCGATGAGGGTCTACGGCTACTATGAACCCGATATCCAGCTGCGTCTGGATGAGCGAGACCCACCGCGCCACATCGAACTGACGATCGACCCCGGTCCACGCGTTCGCATCGAGAGCCTCTCCTTTCGACTGGACGGAGATGCCAGCCAGGATCCGCCCTTCCAGGAGGCCATCGATGCCTTTCCCCTTGCCGAGGGTGACCCCCTAGTACACGCTCCCTACGATCGGTTGCGGGCGCGGCTGGCGAACCTGGCTCTGGAGCGGGGCTACTTCGACTGGCGCTTCACCGACCGCCGCATGGAGGTGCGTCCCTTCGCCGAGAGCGCGCGACTCTACCTCGCCCTGGATAGCGGCCCTCGCTATCGCTTCGGCGATGTCACCCTCAGCGGCAGCCACATTGAGCACCAGCGGCTGCGTAACCTGTTGACCTTCGCCCCTGGCGACCCCTATCTGGCTGGCGAACTCGCCCGCTACAACCAGCGTCTGGGCCAGACCCGCTGGTTCGGTTCAGTCACCGTGCGCCCACGGCTGATGGAGGGCGAACCGCTGTTCCGCGACGCGGACCTCGACGACGCCGACGACTGGTGGGGGGAGCTGGATGCCTCCCCTGTGCAAGCCGACACGCCGACCCTGCAGATGGCGGCGGTGGATGCCGCCGCAGCGTTGGTAAGGCGCGGCCCCCCCGAGGTGCCTATCGACGTCGCCGTCACACCGGCCGATCGCCACCAGTTCGAGGTGGGGGTGGGCTATGCCACCGACGTTGGGCCGCGGCTGCGTTTCTCCTGGGACCAACCATGGATCAATCGCTATGGCCACGGGCTGGACCACGACCTCTTCATCTCTGCACCGGAGCAGCGCTTTTCTGGCGTCTACAGCATGCCGCTGGAGGATCCGCTGCGCGACAGCTACCGCTTTCAGTACGGCTTTCGCCATCGCGACAACCAGGACACCAGCTCCCTGGAGGCAACCCTCGAGGGCGCGCGGCGCTGGGAGTTCGACAACCGCTGGGTGCAGACGCTCTACCTGCGTACCACCTTCGAGGACTTCACCCAGGGGGGCGACGACGAACAGGTATTGATTCTCTATCCCGGTATCAGCTGGTCGCGGACTCGCACCCGCAATCCCACCTTTCCCACCTGGGGAGATCGCCAGCGCATCGCCTTCGAGGTCTCCGACGGCATGTGGGGCTCGGACGTCGATTTCCTGCGCATGACCGGCGAGACCCAGTGGATCCGCATGTTCGGCGACGACACCCGCCTGGTCACCGGCATGGGTATCGGCGCCATGGAGACCGATGACTTCAACAAGGTTCCCCCGTCGCTGCGCTTCTTCACCGGCGGCGACCGCAGCGTGCGGGGTTACGCCTACGAGAGCCTGTCACCACGCAACGAAGAGGGGAAACTGACCGGCGGCCAGCAGCTCTTCACCGCCACCGCCGAACTGCAGCGGCGAATGACCGGCGACTGGTGGGGCGCGGCCTTCGTCGATACCGGCGATGCCTTCGCGGACTGGGGCCCCGATGGTCTCAATACCGGTGCCGGTCTCGGGGTGCGCTGGATCTCCCCGGTAGGCCCCATCCGTTTCGATATCGCTCACCCCTTCGACGACGAGGACAATGCGTGGCGCATCCACTTCGCCATCGGTCCAGAGTTTTGAGCCTGCTCTGGGCCCTATTTCGCCTGCTGATCGTGCTGCCGCTCACCCTGTTGGGGCTGGTCATTCTGGCCCTGGGTCTGGCGCTGTCCCCCTGGGGCACTGGGCTTTTGCTCGACGCCGGTGCCCGACAGGGCTTCTATACCCTGGAGGCTCATGAGGGCGCGCCCCTGGATCGCCTGGTGCTTCACGGTCTCGAGCTGGAGGCGGGCCCCGCCAAGATGTCACTGCATCGCCTCGAGCTTGCCTGGGGCGATGACTGCCTGCTGAAAGGTCGGCTGTGTCTTGACACTCTGGCCGTGGAAGGCGCCCGTATCCGGATCGGGGCAGGGGAGGAGAGCGACGACGAGCCGGATGCCCTCGGTGAGCCACCTGACGAGATTCGCCTGCCGTTCCCGGTCGAACTGCGCGCCCTGGTGCTCAACGACGTAGAGGTGGTGCTGGCCGACGGCACCCAGCTGCGCTGGGAGAGTTTCACCAGCGGTGCGCTGGCCGAGCAGGACAGCGTCACCCTGCTGCCCACGCGCCTGACCGGCACCCGGCTGCTGCTGCCCCTCTCGGCGGGGGCGCAGCTCGCCCTGAGCGAGGCCGAGTACGACGGCCCGAGGATTGCCTCCGCGGCCATCGATGCCGCCATCGCCGTGCATTCCCCCCTGCCCGCCGAGGTTGCCGCAGAACTCGGGGGGCTGGCCGAGCAGCCCCGTCGCGTCCTACCCGAGATCCACCTGCCGCTGCGCCTGGAGGTGCCGGAGTTGCTGGTGGAGGACACTGCCCTGGAAGGCGCCGTGGCGTATGGCATCGAGCGTCTGGCGCTGACCCTCTCTGCCCGTGGCCATGATGTGGAGATCCATCCGTTGAAGGTGAGCAGCCGCGACGCCGATGCCCGTCTCCAGGCTCGGGTATCGCTACGCGACGATTATCCCCTTCAGGCGCGGCTGCAAGGCGCCCTGTGGCTACCGGACCAGCTCCCCGAACTCGCCGGCCAGCGTATCGACCTAGCCCTGGATGGCAGCCTGGCCGAGCTGCTGGTCAGGCTCGAGCTTGACGGGCCGATCAACGCCGCCCTTGACGCTAGCCTGGATGCCCTCGAGCCGACGCTGCCCTTCAGCGCCTCGCTGACCAGCGACCTGCTGCAGTGGCCGCTGCCCGGCGCGCTGCCCGCAGACGAAGAGGCGCCGCCTGACCCCTGGCTGCTGGAAGCGCTGAGCCTCCGCGCCGATGGACGCCTGACCGACTATCGGCTGGCTGTTTCGCTGATGGTGGAGGGGCCCGATGTGCCCTTCACTCGGGTGGCACTGGCCGGCAGCGGCGATCTCGAGCACTTCGCCTGGACCCCGCTCTCGGTGAGCCTGGCCGGCGGTTCCGTGGTGAGCCGCGGCCGCGTTGACTGGGCCGAGGCCCTGTCGGTTGAGGCGATGGCTCGCCTGGATCGGTTCGAGCCCGGGCGCTTCGTCGAAGGTCTCGATGGCCGCCTGGACGGCAACGTCGAGGCCCGTTTCGCCCAGACGGACGAGGGCTGGACCCTGGACATTCCGACCCTTGCCATCACCGGGGTCCTGCAGGATCTGCCCCTCGCCCTGGATGCTCGCCTCGCCGGCGACAGCGATATGCGCTGGGACATCGAGACCCTCGATTTCCGCCAGGGAGAGAACCGTCTGAACGCCGCGGGGCGGGTCAGCGAGGCGGTCATTGATCTTGCCGGTGAGCTGGACATGCCGGCCCTGACGAGCCTTCACGACGACCTCAGTGGCACGCTGGCCGGCCGCTTCACCGCCGGCGGCAGCCTGGAGGCCCCCCAGCTCGATCTGGAACTTAGCGGCGACGACCTGGCCTTTGCCGACCAGCGCGTGGCATCGCTGC